>JACSRL010000279.1 GCA_014879765.1 Anaerolinea sp.
TAGGCGCTGCGCCGTATCGAGACCCCGACCACCCCGCCGGTCGAGTAGGCGCTGCGCCGTATCGAGACCAGGAGCTGTGGGCCGTCCCCGTCCTGGGCAAAAGCAACCTGATCTACACCCTCATCCGCTCCGAAGGCTTCGTGCGCGTACCGCTGGACAGCAACGGCATCGCGCAGGGCGAGTGGGTGATGGTGGAGCTACATTGAACACGTGATGCGTGATGCGTGACGAGTAATGCGTAACTCGTAACCGGAAACGCGGGAAGAGTCTCTGAATTACGAGGTACGCTTCACGTTTCACGCTTCACGCTTCACGTTTCACGCTTCACGTTCAACACCCTATGCACGACAAAACCCCCTACCTCCACGATATCGGCCTGGACGAAGCGGTGCGGGCCTGGCATAAGGCGCTGGTGCAGAGCGACGCGACAGGCACGCTGGCCAGCCAGTCGCTGCCGGTGGCTGAGTGTCTGGGCCGGGTGACGGCCGCGCCGGTCTGGGCGCGCATCTCGTCGCCGCACTACCACGCCTCGGCTATGGACGGCTACGCGGTGGCCGCGGATGCGACGAGCGGCGCCACGGAGACGCGGCCCAAGCGGCTGGCCATCGGCCAGCAGGCCTTCTACGTGGACACCGGCGACCCCATGCCGGCCGGAACCAATGCGGTGATCATGGTGGAGGAGGTGCAGGTTTTGCCCGCGCCCTCGCCCTCACCCGTACCCTCACCCCCAACCCCTCTCCCACAGGGAGAGGGGAGTCTGCTCCCCCCTCGCCCTCTGGGAGAGGGGGGCAGGGGGGGTGAGGGCGCGGGTCAGATCGAGATCATCGCCGCCATCCCCCCCTGGCGTCACGTCCGGCCCATGGGCGAGGATATCGTGGCCACCCAGTTGGTGCTCCCCTCCAATCACCGGCTGCGGCCGGCTGACCTGGGCGCGGCCGTGGGCTGCGGCCACACCCATCTGGCCGTGCGCCGCCGGCCGCGGGTGGCCATCATCCCCACCGGCACCGAGCTGGTGCGGCTGGACGCGCTGGGCGGCCCTGAGGCGCTCAAGCCAGGCGACATCGTGGAGTACAACTCCATCGTGCTGGGCGCGCTGGCCGAGGAGTGGGGCTGCGTCGTCAGCCGGCTGGATCCTCTGCCCGATGACTTCGAGCTGATCCGCGCGGCCACGGCCGCGGCGCTGGAGGATCACGACCTGGTGGTGATCAACGCCGGCTCGTCGGCCGGCTCGGAGGATTTCACCGCGCGCGTCATCGCCAGCCTGGGACAGGTGGTGGTGCATGGCATCGCCATCCGGCCGGGGCATCCGGTGGTGCTGGGCGTGGCCCGCGGCCGCGAGCACGGCCCCGACGCACTGCGCAACGCGACCCGCAGCCAGGGCAAGCCCATCGTCGGCATCCCCGGCTATCCCGCCTCCGCGGCCATGACCTTCGAGCTGCTGGTCAAGCCGGTGATCTACGCCATGCAGGGTCTCCTGCCGCCGGAGCGTCCCCAGATCAGCGCCAAACTGACGCAAAAGGTCTATTCCAGCATGGGCGAGGATGAATTTCTGCGGGTAACCTTGGGCCAAGTGGGAGAACAGGTGGTGGCCACCCCGTTGCAGCGCGGCGCCGGGGTGATCATGTCCCTGGTGCGGGCCGATGGCATCGTGCGTCTGCCGCGCTTCAGCGAGGGCGAGCACGCCGGCGCCGCGGTGACGGTGGAGCTGCTGCGGCCGCCGGAGGCGGTGCGCAACACCATCGTCAGCATCGGCAGCCACGACATGACCCTGGACCTGCTGGCCGATCAACTGCGCCGCCTGCGGCCGGAGCTCAGCCTGACCTCCTCCAACGTGGGCAGCTACGGCGGGCTGCTGGCCTTGCAGCGCGGCGAGGCCCATCTGGCCGGCTCGCACCTGCTGGACGAAGAGACCGGCGAGTACAACATCAAGACTATCCGCGAGCTGGGCCTGAGCCGTGAAAGCGGCCACGCCGACGGCGTGGTGCTGCTGCGCTTCGTCGGCCGCGTGCAGGGGCTGATCGTTCCGGCCGGCAATCCACAGGGGGTCGCCAGCCTGCAAGACCTGGCGCGGCCAGAGGTGAGCTTCATCAACCGCCAGCGGGGCGCGGGCACGCGGGTGCTGCTGGACTTCGAGCTGGCCAGGCTGGGCATCAAACGCCGCCAGGTGCAGGGCTACGAGCGGCAGGAATACACCCATCTGGCCGTGGCCGCGGCCGTGGCATCGGGCACGGCCAGCTGTGGGCTGGGCATTCTGGCCGCGGCCCGCGCCCTGCGCCTGGACTTCGTGCCGCTCTTCAACGAACAATACGACCTGGTCATCCCGCGGCGCTTTTATCACAGCGAGCTGCTGGCGCCGCTGCTGGCCGTGATACGCTCGCCGGAGTTCGCCGCCACCGTCGACGCGCTGGGCGGCTACGACACCAGCGGCATCGGCCAGGTGATCGCGGAGCTGTGAGACGACACTTGACACACACCTTCACCCCCAAGCGCGGCGCCATCGCGGCCGGACACCCGTTGACCGCGGCCGCCGGCGCGCAGATGCTGCAACAGGGCGGCAACGCGGTCGATGCCGCCGTGGCCGCTACCTTTGCCTCGTTTGTCAGCGAATACACCCTGTCGGCCACCGGCGGCGGCGGCTTTGCCCTGGTCTACGACGCGGCGCGCGGCGCGGGCGAGCTGCTGGATTTCTTCAGCGCCGGCCCAGGGCTGAAGCAGGCCCAGCCGCCCGCGGCCGACGAGATCGACTTTCAGGAGATCACCGTCGACTACGGGCCGTCACACCAGCACTTCTACGTCGGCCGCGGCGCCGTGGCTGTGCCGGGCAACATCGCCGGGCTCTGCAGCCTGGCCAAGGAGGCCGGCCGGCTGCCGCTGCCGGTGTTGCTGGAGCCGGCCATCCGCCTGGCGCGAGAGGGCTGCCCCATCAGCGAGATCCAGGCCTTCATCGGCGCGATGATCGAGCCGATTCTGCTGCTGACCCCCGAATCGTCCGCCATCTTTGGCCGGCCCGAAGGGGGACTGAAGCAGGCCGGCGACCTGGTCTACATGCCCGCGCTGGCCGGCACGCTGGAGGCGCTGGGCCGGGAGGGGCCGCGGCTTTTCTCCCACGGGGCCGTGGCGCAGGCGATTCTGGCCGATCAACAGGCGCACGGCGGCCTGCTCACCGCCGACGACCTGACGCGCTACCGGGTGCGTCGTCGCCCGCCGCTGGCCGTCCCCTTTCGCCACTTGGACGTGCTGACCAACCCGCCGCCCAGCCGCGGCGGGCTGCTGATCAGCTTCACCCTGCGGCTGCTGGATGGCTTCCCGCTGGAGGGGCTGGACTGCGGCGCGGCCGGCCACCTGGAGCTGCTGGCCGAGGCCATGCGCGTCACCCATCTGGCCCGCCGCGAGCTGGAGGCGCAGCAGCTCCAGCCGCGCCAACAGGTGGGCCGGCTGCTGGGGCCGGCCACCGTGGCCCGCTGGCAGCGCAGGTTGCAGGAGCTCTTGCAGCGACCGGCGGCCGAGCGCGGCCGCGATGTCGCGCCCCCGGCCATGCCCAACACCACGCAGATCTCGGTCATGGACGAGGATGGCCTGGTGGTGAGCCTGACCACCAGCGGCGGCGAGGGCGCGGGCTTCATCGTGCCCGGCACCGGCGTGATCCTCAACAACATGCTGGGCGAGGCCGACCTGCACCCGGAGGGCTTTCACAAGTCGCCGCCGGGAAAGCGCATCCCCTCCATGATGGCGCCGACGGTGGTGCTGGACGGAGGGACGCCCATGCTGGCGCTGGGCAGCGGCGGCGCCAACCGCATCCGCAGCGCGATCGTCCAGGTGCTGCTCAACAGTCTGGCCTTTGGCCTGCCGCTGCCCCAGGCCGTGGACGCGGCGCGCATTCACTTCGAGGAGGGGGTGTTGCAGGCCGAAGGAGGCAACGACGCGGCCGCGCTGGACGCGCTGGCCGCGGCCGGCTATCAGATCAACCGCTGGCAGGCGCGGCACATGTATTTCGGCGGCGTCCATGCCGTGGGGCGGACGGACGGCGGCTTCGTGGCCATGGGCGATGCCCGGCGCGGGGGCGCGGCGGTACTCAGTGAACAGTAAACAGTGAACGGTTTTGAGGAGATGCTGGCGTGAAGAGATCTGATCACGGTGGACTGTTCACTGACGACTGCTCCCTGTGCCCCGCGCTGGCTGACAACCGCCGGTGCATCGTCCACGGCTACGGCGATCCATCGGCGCGGCTGATGCTGGTGGGCGAGGCGCCGGGCTATCTGGGCGCGGACCGCACCGGCGTGCCCTTCACCGGCGACCGCTCCGGCCGGCGGGTGCAGGCGCTGCTGATGGCGCTGGGGCTGTCCGAGGAAAGCGACATGGCCGCGGCGCGGCCGCGGCTGCGCGCGGTCTATCTGACCAACGTGGTGCGCTGCAATCCGCCGGGCAACCGCAACCCGACGCCGGCCGAGGTAGCCAACTGCGCGCCCTATCTGGCGGCCGAGCTGGCCGCGATCCAGCCCCAGGTGGTGGCAGCGCTGGGCAGCTTCGCCGCCCGCTGGGCCTTTCAGACGCTGCGGGGCGAAGAACCGCCAGCCGGCATCCGCAGCCTGCACGGCCAGGTGTGGCCGGCCGGCGCCGTGACGCTGGTGACGCTGGTGCATCCCGCGCGCGCCAGCAACGCGCAGATGGCCGCGGCCGCGGCCACGCTGAAAGCCGTACTTGGCAACTAATGCGACCTGCGCTATACTGCCGCTGCTTCCCTGGCGAGCGCCGTCATGATCTGCTGGACGTGGTCGAGCTGATCAACGCCGGCGCGGATGTGCGCCGCGTGCGGCAGCACCCGGAGCAGCACGCGGCCGATCGGGTGGCGGTGTTCGATGGGTTGGTTGAGGAGGCGATGGAAGGGTAGAAAACGCTGCCGGCGCCGGTGATACTGGGCTGCAACTGAAGGCGGCATCATATGGCCAGTGCTTTGATTAGGAGCACATCGAAGTGAAACCAGAGAACGAATTGGCAATGATCGCGGCCTTTTACCTGTCGAAGTTCGGGAAGGAAGGGCTGAGGAATCTTGGGTTTCAATCGTACACACAAGCCTTCACTCAAGTGGGCGACCGCCTGTCGGTGAACGCCAACTCAGTCAAGAACTGGCGCGATGAATTCGATCCATACTACGACAATGGCCGGCGGGGTTGGGTTAGAAAACTGAGGCCAAGCCGCCAGAAGATTATGCTCACGTTTGACGACCTGAGTGAAAGCGCCTTGCGCGCTGTCGTATTCGACATCCTGTCACCAGAAAGGCGAGGGAAAGTTGAGACCGAGTTGCATACAGCGCTTCTGGAGATCAAGGCTTCTGAGACCCCGCGAAAGAGCCGGAAAAGTGTTGACTATGTGCCCCGTAGGCCAACGGGTAGGATGGCAGAGGAATTCTTTCTAGCCCTAACTATTACCCACATCTCCACAACAGGCTAGAGATGTGATAGACTTATCTCCAACGTCACGTGTTG
>JACSRL010000254.1 GCA_014879765.1 Anaerolinea sp.
CTCCTGCTGCCCAAGGACTACATTCGCTACCGGCTGACCGGCGACTATGCCATGGACAAGGCCGACGGCGCGGGCACCATCCTCTTCGACCTGCGCGCCCGCACCTGGTCGCCGGAGGTGCTGGAGACCCTGGAGATCCCGGCCGAGTGGCTGCCGCCCACCTTCGAGGGGCCGGCTGTCGCCGGCGTGGTCAGCGCGGCGGCCGCGGCCGAGACCGGCCTGGCCGCGGGCACGCCGGTGGTGGGCGGCGGCGGCGATCAGGCTGCCCAGGCCGTGGGCGTGGGCGCGGTCGAGCCGGGTGTGATCGCGCTGACCTTGGGCACGTCGGGCGTGGTCTTTGCCACGACGCCATCAGCCTTGGTCGAGCCGGAGGGCCGCCTGCACGCCTTTTGCCACGCGCTGCCCGACCGCTGGCACTTCATGGGCGTCATGCTCAGCGCGGCCGGCAGCTTGCAGTGGTATCGCGACAGCCTGGCGCCTGAGCTTTCTTTTGATGATCTGCTGGCCGAGGCGGCCGGCGTTCCGGCCGGCAGCGAGGGGCTGCTCTTCCTGCCCTACCTCTCCGGCGAGCGCACGCCGCACCCCGACCCGCTGGCGCGCGGCGCCTGGGTGGGATTGACCCTGCGCCACGGCCGGCCGCATCTGACGCGCGCGCTGCTGGAAGGGGTCGCCTTCGGTCTCAAGGACAGCTTCACGCTGATCCAGGGCGCGGGGCTGGGCAGCATCGGGCAGGTGCGTGCCTCAGGCGGCGGCGTCCGCAGCGCCCTGTGGCGGCAGATCCTGGCCGATGTGCTGGGGGTGGAGCTGGCGCTGGTCAACACCACTGAGGGCGCGGCCTATGGCGCGGCGCTGCTGGCCGCGGTGGGCGCCGGCTGCTATCCCTCCGTCGAACAAGCCTGCCAGGCCGTGATCCAGGTCACCGGCGGCGCCACCCCCGATCCAGTCGCCGCCGCCCGCTATGCCGCCCTTTATCCGCGCTACCAGGCGCTCTATCCCGCGTTGCGGGACGAGTTTCGGGCGATAGCACAGGTAGAAGCTTAACCCAAACCAGGATGAGTATGAGGCCCCACCCTAACCTATTGTCTACCAATCCACCAATCTACATTCCTCATCCTCTCTTGACAAACTTAGGATGAGCAATACAATGTACATATGAGTGACTTCAGGTTCGTTTGGGATAGCGCTAAAGCCGCTCAGAACCAGCGCAACCATGGCGTTTCATTCGAAGAGGCTAGAAGTGTATTCTTCGATGAAAATGCCCGTTTTGAGAGCGATCCCGATCATTCTGTTGATGAAGATCGGTTTCTTCTCTTGGGCATGAGCTATGCGTTTCGTATCTTACTGGTAGTTCATTGCTATAGAGAAGAGGATCACATGATTCGCCTGATCTCGGCGCGCAAAGCGACCAAGACTGAACGCCGACAGTATGAGGAATTCCTAAAATGAGAGACGAATACGATTTTTCTAAGTCAACTCGAAATCCATACGCCAGGAAACTCCGCAAAGCCGTTACGATTCGCCTTGGCGATGATATTATCGAGTATTTCAGGAATATCTCCGAAGAGACCGGCATTCCATATCAGACTCTGATCAACCTCTACCTGAGAGACTGTGCGCAAACCAAACGCAAGCTGGATCTCAAGTGGGTTGCCGAATAGCCCGCGCGGCGCTGTCACTCAGGCAGCCTGTCGGCAGGTTCCGGTGAACAGTTACCAGGCAGTGACAAAATAAAAACGAACAGGCCCTTGGAGCATTGTTTCTCAGCACACTCCAAAGGGCCTGTTGTTTTTTTCATCTACTCCGCCACGCTGCTGAGCGGTCTCACTACATCACCGCGTCCAGCAGCTTCTCCACCTGATACTCCGATTCTTCGCTGGCGGCCAGCAGCTTGTGTACCACGGCCAGGCGCTCTTCGATCTGCGCCGTCGCCTTTTCATCGGTCAGGTTGACGATGCTGTCCACCACGGCCGGCAGGGTCAGCCAGCCGCAGAGCTGCTCATAGGCCTCCTGGTTGAACCAGAGCACGCCCTGATAGCGGTTGACGCCGATGAACTGCTGCACCTCGCTGTCTCGCAGCAGCCGGCTCAGGACGGCAAAGGCCAGGCGCGCGGCCGGCTGGGGCGCCTTGAACTCAAACCAGCGCTGGTTGGAGGTCAGCAGCTTGATCAGACCCACGGCCTGCTCGGCCGTGGCCTGGTCGATGCCCAGACCCTGGATGCTGTGCGTCAGGATGCGGCCCAGCAGCCACTCGTCGATCCAGCTCCGGCTCAGGTCGGTGAAGGCCTTCGCGTCCGCCACCTGGCCCAGCTTGTTGACGAAGTGCCAGCCGAAGACCGTGGCCCAGGCCGCCTGCTGATCGCCCAGTTGCGTGATCAACAGATCGGCCAGACTGCCCAACTGCGGCGCCTCCTCGCCCAGCTCCACCAGGCCCAGGATCGCCTCCAGCTCGGCCCGCTGCTGGCTGGCCAGCGCGGCCGGGTCGCCGTCGCCCTTGGCAAAGTCCTTGATGGCGGTCAACAGGTCGGTGTAGTGCGCTTCCACCTCATCCAGCAGCGTCGTGAGCTCGTCCACCTCCTCGTCGACCACTGCATCCAGCACCGCCTCGGCCAGCTCGACCGCCTCGTCGATGGCTTCCTCGCTCACCTCGACGCCCGATTCGACGTCGATCTCGATCTCCACCTCGACCTCGGCCACACCCTCCCGGGCCGCGTCGATCAGCCGCCGGAGCATGGCGGCGTCGACCAGCGCCTTGAAGGGGGCATGGATCGGCTGCAAGAAGATCTCCGCCAGCGCGTCCTCGATGCTGGGCACCCCGCGGCCGGCCAGATAGCCCACCAGATGGCTATATCGCTGCCACTCGTCGTCCTGCTCCACGCGGAAGTCCAGGAAGACGTGGTACTTGAACGCGCCCAGCTCGATATACATGCCCTCGTTGTGCAGTTGCTGGCAGTTGCGGATATACTCCAGGTTGGAGGCCACATCGCGGAAGATGACATAGGCGTTGGGATCGTTGGGCAGCCCCAGGCCATCGGCCAGCGAGGTCTGCTCCAGCCGTTTGCCATCCCCTTCCTTGACCGCATAGGCCGCGGAGGTGCGGATCCAGCCGCGCGCCTCGGCCCACTTGTTGAGATAGATCACCAGCCCGCGCTCGTCGCCGGCCCGGTTGGAATAGGCGAAGACATCCTCGTGTACCGAGCCGTCGGGGGTGAAAAAGTCGTAGAGGCGGAAGTTGGCCACCTCGGCGAAGAGATAGCGCTTGTGCAACAAGGGGAAGATCTCCCGCTCATGGCGCGCCACCAGCCAGGGGTCGGGGCTTTCATCCCGCATCGGCCGGCGGAACTCCATGCCGTATTTCTCGGTGAAGCCCTCCACCTGGCCGTGGCCGAACATGGGCAGGCCAGGCATGGTGGAAAGCAGGGTGGCCACGCCAAAATACTTGTCCTCCTTGCCGAACTGCGCCACGGCCGTGTCCTCGTCCGGGTTGTTCATGAAATTGACGTAGCGCTTGAGGATCTCCGGGTCGAATTCCACGGTGTTCTTGATCACCGAGCGGTATTTGGCGTTCTCCTCCATCTTGAGCATGTTCATGAACGCGCTGTTGTAGACGCGGTGCATGCCCAGCGTGCGCACGAAGTAGCCCTCCATCAGCCAGAAGGCCTCGGCCAGCAGCAGCGTGTCGGGCACCTCGGCCGCCACCCGGTCCACCACCTGACGCCAGAACTCCTCGGGAAAGACCGCGTCGAAGTCAGGGCGGGTCATGCCATACTCGGCGCGCGAGGCGATGTCGCCGCCGCTGCCCGGCTCGGGGAACCAGAGCCGCTGGTAGTGCTTCTTGGCCAGGGTCATGGCCGCGTCGAAGCGGATGATGGGGAACATGCGCGCCACGTGCAGGATAGTCTGGATCACCGCCTCGCGCACCTGGGGCAGCAGATAGTTGATCTGCGCCGTGTCGTTCCAGGCCATGCTGGTGCCGTCGTTGCCGTGGTAGATGTAGCACACCTCGCCGGTGTCGAAGTTGCGCCGCTGGAAGACCACGGCCGCGTCGGTCTTGTCGTAGTAGTGATCCTCCAGATAGATCCCCACGCCGGGCACGTCGCTCAGGTTGGGCCCATTGAAGGTGTAGGAGGGAAAGGGGCTGTAGGGCAGTTGCACGAACCAGTCGGGGTGCTCGATCACCCATTTGCCGTCGATGCCCACGTGATTGGGCACCATGTCGCTGGCCAGGCGGATGCCCCGCTGCCAGGCCCGGTCGCGCAGGTCGCGGTAGGCGTCGTAGCCGCCCAGGTCCCAGGCGATCTGGTAGTCGTAGAGCGAATAGGCCGAGGCCACCGCGTCCGGCTTGCCCATCATCTGCTTGATGCGCTGCGAGGCGCGGCTGCGCTCCCACAGGCCGATCAGCCACAGGCCGGTGAAGCCGCTCTGCGCCAGCCGGTCCAGCTCCGCGTCGGGGATCTGGTTCAGCGTGCGGATCTCCCGCTGATACTGCTTGGAGAGCTGGTCCAGCCAGACGTAGGTGTTCTTGGCCAGCATCACCGTCTTGGGCATCCAGTCCAGGTCCGCGCTGAAGCGCTCCGGCTCCGCCACCAGCCCGGTGAAATCGGGCGCGGCCGAGGGGCCCGGCCCGCCGCCCACGAAGACGATCTTCTGCTCTTCGGCGATGAAGTCCAGGCTGGCCAGCAGGCGGAAGAGATACTTGTCCAGGTAGCTGGTCCAGTGGGTGCGGATAAATTCGAGCTGGCCCTCCAGCGAGTTGGGCGAGGCGCGCATAGGCGCCTGCAACAGGTCGAGGATGTTCTCCCCGCCCGCGCCATAGCCCGGCTCGCCGGCGAAGAAGGTCTTCAACTGGTCGATGATCTGCCGGTACTCGGTCTCCTCCACCAGGGTCGAGTCGTCATACAGCTCGCGGTAGGGGGAATAGGCCGGGTTGCTGTTGGTCAGCCAGAGCAGCAGCATCTCCTCCAGCGCGATGCCGAGGTTGGGGTCGCCGCCCGTCTCGCCCGCCAGGAACTGCTCCACCGTGAGCTGCCCGCGGTAGATGGGCATGGCCGGGAACTCCCCCTCGAAGGTCTGCAGCGTCTCCTCCACCGGTTCCTGCTCGATCTGCTCGGTCAGGTGATCCAGGGCGCGGGTGAGCACCGTAGGGTTGCGCTGCTGGCGATAGGCCACGATCATCAGGTGCATAATCTCATGGATCAGCGCCATGGCGTTGATCTGGCTGGCCTTGACCGCCTGTTCGGGGAAGCGCACCAGATCGCGCTTCTCGTTCATCTGCTGGGCAAAGAGCCGCGCCGAACGGAAGTTGGCGATCACCATGGTGCCGCGCACGGAGAAGAGATCCTCGTCGAACTGGTAGAAATCGCGCGCCGCGCGCGAGACGTGAAAGTCCCGACGAAAATCATGTGGGGGATGCCACGACGGTGTGTGCATGGGGATAGTTCCTTGGGGGTGAGTGATGCGTGAAACGTGATGCGTGA
>JACSRL010000060.1 GCA_014879765.1 Anaerolinea sp.
CCGGGCACTTGAGTCTACGCTTGCAATGCGACACGTGAAGCCAATTCACGCTACGAAGTCAAGCGCAAGCGCCCGGCACCTGAGCAGTTACCGCCTGGCTTTCCAATGTCAGGATCAGAGTGTGAGTTACTATGACAATGAGCGTTCAAACCCTACTGGATCGAGCTACTGCCATCCTCCCGTTTTCGAGGGATGAGATCATCACCAGAGGAGTTGCATCTGGCGTATCGGAGCGAATGATCGAGTTGAAGCGCAGCGCCAACAAGCTACAAGGCAAATATGGTTCGATGCTCGAACTGGAGCACCGCATTCAACGCGAGGGTGTGTCTCCCGACGATCACACGTTGTACACTGACCTCCTGGAATGGCGAGCAATCAACCATGAACTTTCTGAGTTGATGCATATCTTTGAGGTCATGTAATGACTTGGCACAAGGCTGTCATCGCCAAACTCGAAGCTAGCGGTATATTCGAGAGTGTGAGCATTATCGGCGGCAAGGTGCGTGCATCGATTGATGAGGTCCGTTTTCTCGACATCCACTTTGATCCAAAGATGCGCAGCTACTCCTATGCACTGATCGACCTGACCGTGTTATATCCCGGAGATAAACGCATCTTCGGCTGGGATGACTTCCCTCATGAGGGTGTTGCTGAGTTCAAACAACTGGCTACTCATCCACATCACTTTCAGAGGCGCGCATCGGATGGGACGTGGATATTTGAACCATCCTCCATGCGCGGCGATGTTACGTCGGAGATGGATCTTGTGATGGCTGCCGTCGAGCAATACCTGGACAGATTCTCTCACGACATGGAGCCGTGAACACGCGGCCGCCATTTCACCTGCTGTGTGCTGTTTTCGCCTGAGGTGCATTCACATGACAGAACTGCGTTTCGTGCTGACTATCGACGACAAACGTCGCCTCAACTTGCCCGACGGCGTGCCCTTCGAGCCGGGTGAGCCGGTGCATCTGCTGTGGGATGGCAAGGTCTTGCAGGTCTCACGCACCAAGCCCAAGAAGCTGGCCGACGCCTACGCCCAGGTGAAGAAGGACGCCTCGCGCGTGCTGGAGACCGACGAGCTGAGCCGCCGGCTGGCTGAGGATGAGGCGCGGCGGCGGCGCAAGTTCGAGGAACTGTTCGGCGGGCCCGCCAAGAAAGACTGAGGCTGAATGTACTCCTACCTGGTTCTCGGCGCCGGCCGCCAGGGCACGGCCGCGGCCTATGACCTGGCCCGCTTCGACGCCGCCGCACGCATCACCCTGGCCGACGCCGATCTGGCCGCGGCTACAGCCGCGGCCGAACGCGTCAATCGCCTGGCCGGCCGGCCGGCGGCGCAGGCTATCCAACTTGACGCCGCCGATGCACAGGCCGTGATAGCCGCGCTGGCCGGCCATCACGTGGCGCTCAGCGCCGTGCCCTACTATCTCAACCTGCCGCTGACCCAAGCGGCCATCGCGGCCGGCGTCTCCTTCTGTGACCTGGGCGGCAACACCGAGATCGTGCGCCAGCAGCACGGGCTGGACGCTGCGGCGCGCGCGGCCGGCGTGACCATCGTCGCCGACTGCGGCATGGGGCCAGGCATGGGCAACAACCTGGCCGTCTACGCCATGAGCCTGCTGGACCAGCCGCAGCAGGTGATGATCTACGACGCCGGCCTGCCGCAGGCGCCGGAGCCGCCCTGGCAGTACCTGGCCACCTTCAACATGGAGGGGCTGATCAACGAGTACTACGGCGGCATGACGGTGCTGCGCGGCGGCGAGATCGTGCATCTGCCCTGCTTCAGCGAGCCGGAGACGATCCATGTGCCCGGCGTCGGCCACCTGGAGGCCTTTGTGCTGGCCGGCGGCGTCTCCACCGCGCCGTGGACCTTCCAGCACCGCCTGCAAAGCTATGAATTGAAGGTTTGCCGCTACCCCGGCGCCTTTGCCCAGCTCAAGGCCTTCTCCGACCTGGGGCTGTTCGATCCAGAGCCGGTGCAGGTCGGCCCGGCCAGCATCCGCCCGCGCGACCTCTTCCGGGCGTTGTACGAGCCGCAGGTGCGCCGGCCGGTGATGCGCGATCTCTGCCTGATCCGGGCGCGGGCTACCGGTCTGAAAGATGGCCAGCCGGCCGTGGCCCAGGTCGATCTGGTGGATCGCTACGACGAGGCCACCGGCTTCACAGCCATGGAACGCACCACCGGCTGGCATCTGGCCATCGTGGCCGCCATGCTGGCATGCGGCGAAATCGCCCCCGGCGCCGCCCCGCTGGAGATCGCCGTGCCCGCCGATGTTTTCATGCAACAAGCGCGCCTGCGAGGATTCATCATCAACGAGGTGGTGTCGTAATCCGTAACCCGTAACCCGTAACCCGTAACCCGTAACCCGGAGCCAAACATCCTTGCAGCCAAAGATGTCAAATCCGGTTACGAGTTACGCATTACGAGTTACGCATTACTCGTTACGCAACCCGGAGCCAAACATCCTTGCAGCCAAAGATGTCAAATCCGGTTACGAGTTACGCATTACTCGTTACGCAACCCGTAACCAAACATCCTTGCAGCCAAAGATGTCAAATCCGGTTACGAGTTACGCATTACTCGTTACGCAACCCACTCTGCCACCTGCAACTTGCCACTTGTACCCCTCATGTACCAAGCCGTCATCGGCATGGAACTCCATGCCCAACTGCTCACCCAGTCCAAGATGTTCTGCGGGTGCAGCGCCGACTACTGGGAGGCGCCGCCCAACAGCCATGTCTGCCCGGTCTGCCTGGCCATGCCCGGCGTGCTGCCGGTGATCAACGCCAGCGCCGTGGAGCAAACCGTGCGCGCAGGGCTGGCGCTGAACTGCCAGATCGCGCCCTTCAGCCGCTTCGCCCGCAAGAACTATCACTACCCCGACCTGCCCAAGGGCTACCAGATCAGCCAGTACGAGCTGCCGCTGTGCCACGACGGCTGGCTGCTGATCGAAGGCGACGACGGCCAGCCCAAGCGCATCGGCATCCGCCGCGCCCACCTGGAGGAGGACACCGGCAAGTCGATCCACGTTGTCCCGCTTGGGCCGGTCTCCGACCGAGCCAACCGCCGGACGGACGGCGCCACCCTGATCGACCTGAACCGCGCCGGCCTGCCGCTGCTGGAGATCGTCACCGAGGCCGACATGCAGAGCGGCGAGGAGGCCTATCGCTACCTGGTCAAGCTGCGCACCATCCTGCGCACGTTGGGGGTCAACTCCGGCGACATGGAGAAGGGCGCGATGCGCTGCGAGGTCAATCTGAGCCTGCGCACCGCCCAGCAGGCCGCGGCCGGCCAGTACGGCGTCAAGGTCGAGGTCAAGAATCTCAACTCCTTCAAGGCCGTGCGCGATTCGATTGCCTTCGAGATCCAGCGCCAGACGGCCGTGCTGGATGGCGGCCGCGCGGTGCGCCAGGTCACCATGGGCTGGGATGAAAACCGCCGCTGCACCGTGGTGCAGCGCAGCAAGGAGAGCTCCGAGGACTACCGCTACTTCCCCGAGCCCGATCTGCCGCCGCTGGAGCTGAGCCGGGCCTGGGTGGAGCAGGTGCGGGCTGCGCTGCCGGAGCTGCCCGACGCGCGCGCGGCCCGTTTCGTGCGCGATCTTGAGCTGACGCCGCGCGACGCGGCGCTGTTGACCGTCGAACGGGCGGTGGCCGACTGGTTCGAAGAGGCGGCGGCCGCCTATGGCGGCGCGGCCAAAGAGGTGGCCAACTGGATGACCGGGCAGCTTTTCGCCCTGCTCAAGAGCGAGGAGGGCAACATCGCCAGCCTGCCCCTCCAGCCCGCGGCGCTGGCCGAGCTGATCAGGCTGGTGGATGCGGGGCTGATCAACCGCAACACCGGCAAAAAGGTGCTGGAGCAGATGGTAGCCACCGGCCAGCCGCCAGCCGCCATCGTCGAGGCGCAGGGGCTGGCGCAGCTCTCCGACGAAAGCGGCCTGGCGCAGGTGATCGACGCGCTGCTGGCCGCCAATCCCGGCGAGGTGGCCAAGTACCGCGCCGGCAAGACCAGCCTGCTGGGCTGGTTCATGGGCCAGGTGATGAAAGAGACGCGCGGCCAGGCCAACCCTGACCTGGCGCGGGCGCTGGTGCTCGAACGTCTGGAACGTTGACAGGACGGCCGCGGGAACGGCCATCGGACCGACCAGACACCGCTTGATTCGACGTAACTGCTCAGGCGCCGGGCACTTGCGCTTGATGCTACGCGAAGTGCCCGGCACCTGCGGCTGAATAGTTACTACGATTCGACGTTTATCTCCGCTGTTGGGTATAATGTGTGCAACCATTCCGGCCCTGGCGCGTGAAAACCTCCGACTGCCCAGCGGCCGCAGCCTGACCAGACGCTGGCTGACATGCACGGCGACCTGCGCAGCCTTGTCGCCTGACAGACAGCTTTTCAGACGAAAGGACCCCCCACCCATGTTGGAAAACACCGCTCAGGCCATCGCCGCCCTGCAAGACACGAAGCTTGCCGAGAACCAACGCGTCGATGCCGCCCGTTTTCTGGCTGCTGATCCCAGCCCTGACGCCATCGCCGCGTTGGTGACGGCGCTGGCGGACGATGATCACGGCGTGCGCTGGGCGGCCGGCTCCGCGTTGGGCCACCAGGGCGAAGCGGCGCTGCCGGCGTTGCTCAGCGCGCTGATGACGCCGGGCGTCGATAAGACGCTGCGCGACGGGGCTCGCCATGCGTTGGTCGACAACTCCAGCGCCAGGGTGCGCGAGCTCAGCGTGCCGCTGGTCAAGGCGCTCAAAGGACCTGAGGCCGATATCGCCGCCATGCAGGAAGCGCAGAAACTGCTGGCCCAGTTCCGCTAACCCACCGTCGCGGCAAGCGCCCCCCGTTCAGAAGCGAGGCTTCAGCCAGGTTCCGCCATGCAAAAATTCTTCTCCGAGGATGATGTTCGAGAAGTGGTGCGTCTGGCCCGCACGCAGGGCGCGACGCCGCTGCTCAACCGCCGCGACCTGTCGTCGCTGGGCCTGTACGGTGCGGACCTGGCTGGCGTCGATTTCAGCGGGTCCGATTTGGGCAACGCCAACCTGGGACGCACCAATCTGGCCGGCGCCAACCTGGCCGGCGCCAACCTGGGCAACGCCGATCTGGCCCTGGCCGATCTGACCAACGCCAACCTGACCAACGCCAATCTCTTCGGGGCCAACCTGCGCGGGGCCAGGCTCAACGGCGCCAACCTGAGCGGCGCGGTGCTCAGCGAGGCCGTGCTCAGCGACGCGGATCTGACGGGCGCCGATCTGAGCAATGCCCAGTTCAACCAGTACACGCGCTGGACCATTGGCTTCGACGCGACCGAAGCCGGCGCGGTTTTCAGGCTGTGAGCTCACGACCTGACGGGGCCAGCGTCTGCGCCAGTTCTATGAAAGACAAGGGGTAACCGCTCAGCCGGCGGGTGCGAACACGTGGATTGAGTAGGCTGCCGTATCGAAATCACGTGTTCGCACCCGC
>JACSRL010000783.1 GCA_014879765.1 Anaerolinea sp.
GTGACCTTCGACCATGACATCATCGACGGCGCGCCGGCCGCCCGCTTCATCCAACGCATGGCCGAGCTGGTCGAGGCCGGCGCGGGGCTGGACGCGTAGGGTTGCCAACTTTTCCGAAAAGTTGGCAACCCTGCCCCGCGCGCTCCCCTACTCGAAACGCAGCGCGCTGACGATGGGCAGCCCGGCCGCCTGGCGGGCGGGGATCAGCGCGGCGATGACGCCGAAGAGCAGGCCGGCAGCGATGGCCACGACGATGGCGCTGCCGGGGAAAGCGTAGTCCATGGAGAAGCCGTAGGCCGACAGCGCGACGACGGCCATGTAGCCCAGGTAGAGGCCAGCCAGCAGGCCAAAGGCCACGCCGATCGCGGCCAGGATCAGCGCCTCCACCACGATCACCCGGCGCACCTGCCGCCGCGTCGCGCCCACCGCACGCAACATGCCGATCTCCCGCCGCCGCTCGATGACGCCGATGGCCAGGGTGTTGACCATCGCGATCAGCGAGGGGATGGCCAGGAAGATCAGCATGGCGTAGAGGCCGGCGAACATGGCGTCGAACAGGGCCAGGTTCTGGTCGATGTAGGCCTGACCGGCCACCAGCTTGAACTGCGGGTAGGGCTGCAGGAGCCGCTTGAAGGCCGCCTCGGCGGCCGCGGGGTCGGCCCCTTGCTTCAGGTTGATCTGGTAGAAGACATCCTCGCGGCGGCCAAAGTCGGCGGCGATGTTGGCCTGTGAGATGTAGGCGGTGGGCAGTTTGGCGTTCAGGTAGTCGCCGCCGATGCCCACCACCGTGTAGGGGGTCTCGCCGGTCGCGGTCAGCAGGTTGACCGTGCCGCCCAGCTTCAGCCCGGCGCCGCTGGCCAGCAGGCCGTTGACGATGACGCTGCGGCCGGCGTTGATCTGGGCGTAGGCCGCGGCCGGGTCGCCCTGGTCGAAGGTCAGGCCGCTGGTCTGTTCATAGGCCGGCGGGTCGATGCCCAGCACGCTGATGGGCAAGTCGCCCACCTGGCTGCCGGCAAAACGCAGGGTGCTGACCACCTGCACCCCATCCACCGCGCGCAGCTCCTCGGCCAGCGCCGGGTTGGCGCCGACGCTCAGCCCCCAGGTGGCCACCGCCGGCGGCACCAGCAGGTAGTCGCTGCCCAGGCTGGTGCGCAGCATGCGCTGGAAGGTGATGGAGATGCTGGAGATCATGCCGGCCGACATCACCAGGATGGCCAGGCCGATCATGGTGGTGGAGGCGGTCAACGCGGCCCGGCTGGGCTGGCGCTCCAGGTTGCCCTCGGCCAGTTGGGCCGTGCCATCGCGGGCAAAAAGCAGCGCGGCCAGCCGGCCAAAGAGCGCGGCAATGGGCGTGACCAGCGCCGGGGAAACCAGCAGCAGACCCAAAACGAAGAGCAGGCTGCCCAGCGACAGCCACGTCGCGCTGCGCGTCAGCAGCGCGGCCACAGCCAGCGCCAGCATGAGCACGCCGCTCCAGAAGCCCACGCCGGTCAGCTTGCGCAGCGAGGCCGGCCCGATGGCCGGCCGCAGCGCCTCCAGCGGGGTGACGCGGCTGGCCGCGCGCGCCGGCAGCAGGCTGGCCAGCACGGTGACGCCGACGCCGGCGCCGACCGCGGCCAGCGCCAGGCCAGGCATGAAGCCGGGCAGGGGGATCTGCAGGTTCAGGAACTGGCCGTACATGGGGGCCAGGGCGGAGGTCACCAGGCGCGCCAGGCCAAAGCCCAGCGCCAGCCCGATGACCGATCCCAGCGCACCCAGCAGCAGGCTCTCCACCAGGATCAGCCCGGTGACGGTGCGCCGGCTGGCGCCGACCGCGCGCAGCAGGCCGATATCGCGGCGGCGCTCGGCCACCACGGTGCGAAAGGTGTTGAGAATGATGAAGCCGCCCATCAGCAGCCCCAGGATCCCCAGCAGGTTCATCATCTGCTGGCCCATCTCGATGCTGTTGAGCAGCTCGGCGCCGGCCTGCAGGACGCCGATGGTGAAGCCGGGACCCAGCGCGGCGCGGATGTTGGCTTCGATCTGGTCCCGCCGCGCCTTCTCCGCGCTGTCGAAGTTGACCTCGATGACGTTGATCTGGCCGGGCAGGTCCAACAGCCGCTGCGCCTCGCCCAGCGTCACCAGCGCCTCCTCGTTGCCGGGCAGCAGGCGCTGCGGCAGCAGCCCCACCACCGTCAGCGCGGCCAGTCCCCCGGTGGTGGGCAGGCGCAGGGTGTCGCCCAGGCCCACGCCGGCCGCCTCGGCCAACGAACGGGTGATGACCACCGCGTCGGCGTCGCCGGCCTCGAGGAAGCGCCCCTCCTCCAGCGGGTAGGTCGCCATGCTGCGCAGCGCGGCCGGCTCCCCGCCCATCAGGGTGACGGCCGCCACGCGGTCAGGGGTGGCCGGGTCGTGGTCGAAGAAGTCGGCGGGCAGGCCCAGGCTGCGCTCCAGCGTGCCGATGGCCGTGCGCACGCCGTCAATGGCCGTCACCCGCGCCAGCGTGGCCGCGGGAAAGGCCGCGCCGGCGCGGTTGGTGATCGAGGCGTCCACCTGGCTGGCCAGGGCCATGGCGTTGGCCTGAAACGCCTGCTGGAAGGAGGGCATGATGCTGTTCAGGCCGTAGATCAGCAGCACGCCGAAGGCGATGGCCAGCACCGTCAGCGCCGTGCGCAGCTTGCGCCCCAACAGGTAGCGGGAGGCCAGGGTCAGTTGCATGTTCATGGCAGCTCCTCGTTCAGGCCGGCGCTTGCAGCGGCGCGGCGGCCGTGGCCGCGTCGCCGTTGCGCCGCGGGGCCAGGATGGTCTGGTCGTTGACCTTGCCGTCCTTGAGGAAGATGATGCGGTCGGCGTAGGCCGCGATGCGCGGGTCGTGGGTCACCATCACCACGGCGCGGCCCCACTGCTGGCTGACCTGGCGCAGCGTCTCGGCGATCTCGTCGCCGGCGCGGGTGTCCAGGTTGCCGGTGGGCTCGTCGGCCAGGATCAGATCGGGGTCGGCCACCAGGGCGCGGGCGATGGCCACCCGCTGCTGCTGGCCGCCGGAGAGCTGGTCGGGCCGGTGATGCATGCGCTCGGCCATGTCCAGCCGGGTCAGCCACTCCGCGGCCCGCGCCCGCGCCTCGGCTGGCTTGACCCCGTCCAGGGTGATGGGCAGCGCCACGTTCTCCTGGGCGGTCAGCACCGGGATCAGGTTGAAGAACTGGAAGATGAAGCCGATCTTGCGCCGGCGCAGGCGGGTCAGGTCATCGTCCTTCATGCCGGCCAGGTTCTGGCCGTCGATCAGCACGCTGCCGTCGCTGACGCTGTCCAGTCCGCCCAGCAGGTGCAGCAGGGTTGACTTGCCACAGCCGCTGGGGCCCATGATCGCGACGAACTCGCCCGCCTCCACGCTGATGGAGACGTGGTCCAGCGCGGTCACGGCCACCTCGCCGGCGCCGTAGATCTTGCTCAGGTTTTGGGTTTCGACAATAGGCATGGGTGCCTCCGAGTG
Source organism: Anaerolinea sp. (assembly GCA_014879765.1). Lineage (GTDB taxonomy): Bacteria > Chloroflexota > Anaerolineae > JAAEKA01 > JAAEKA01 > JAAEKA01. Next base: position 3,473 of record JACSRL010000783.1, read on the forward strand.
AAAAGTGATGCGTGATGCGTAACCCGTAACCCGTAACCGGATGAGTATGCGTCATGGTGCTTAAAGCCAACGCCCGCAAATCCGGGTTACGTGTTACGAGTTACTCGTTACGAGCCTTTTTTCGGCCGTCCGCGCGCCCGCACCTGCGGCGCCGGCAACGGCTGGCGCTGGATGTCGCCCAGACGGGCTTCGACGAACTCCAGCCAGCGCAGGTCGGCCTCCAGGTGCATGATGGCTTTGTCCAGCAACAGGACTTGCGCCAGCGCCACCCGTGCGTCCAGGGCGTTGCGCTGTGTGGTCAGCCCGTGCAGCCGCTGGTAGATCAGGCCGCGCTGGGTGCGCAGGATGCGGTGGGGGTCGCCCGCGCCCGAGGCCAGCGCCACCATCAGCTTGATGTAAAACTCATCGCGCTGGTGCTCAGGCTCCACGCCCTCGTCGAACCACTGGCGCAGCGCGGCCAGACCGGCCTCGGTGAGGGCATAGACCCGCCGGCCAGGCTCGTCGCCCTCGCCCAGGTCCGACGTACACACCACCAGCCCGGCCTCGGCCAGCCGGTCCAGCGTGGCGTAGACCTGGGCCGGCTTGACGTCCCAGTTCACGCCGCCGCCGGCGATGGCCTCGAAGGCCGCGCGCAGCTCGTAGCCGTGACGGGGCTTTTGGGCAAGCAGGCCAAGAAAGGCATTGCGAACGCTCAAGATAATTACTCTACAGGTTAGTATTTATGTTGGAAGTATACGCGCGAGGTCTGCGGCTGTCAAATCGGCCGCGCGCCGCGCGCAGAAGGGCTAAAGCCTCGACTCCGCGCCGGTTGATGGGTCGCTGCTGGAGTCGAGGCTTCAGCCGGTCGGGTCGCGACAGGAGTCGAGGCTTCAGCCGGTTCTCCCCCGGATCGCGTTGTTGGCGATTTGCGCCCTCTCAGGGCGCCAGGATCTCCGACACGGTCACAAACTGGTAGCCGTTCCCCTCCAGGTAGTCCAGGATGCGCGGCAGCGCGGCGGCATTGGCTGGATTGACGTCGTGGAAGGCGATGATAGCCCCCGGGCAGACGTGCTCCACCACCCGCTGGTAGATAATGTCGCCGGTGATGTTGTCGGTCCAATCGCGGCTGTCCACCGTCCAGCCGATGACGTGGTAGCCCTCGCCGCTGGCGATCTGCACCACCCGCTCGTCGATCGCGCCGAAGGGGGCGCGCAGCAGCGGCTTGGTGCTGGCGCCGGGAAAGGCCTGCTGCGTCAGTTGCTCGGTGGTCGCCAGCTCCCAGCGGATCATGCTGTCATCCATCGTCAGCATGTTGTCATGGGTGTAGGAGTGGTTGCCCAGCTCGTGGCCGTTGTCCAGGATCTGGCCGATGATGTCGGGGTGCTTGACCAGCGCGCCCCCCAGCACGAAGAAGGTCGCGCGGATGCCGCGCGCGGCCAGCGTCTCCTTCAGCGCCTTGTTGCCCTCGGCGTAGCCCACGTCGAAGGAGAGCGCCACCCGCTTCTGCCGATTGTCCCGGCCCAGGTAGTGGCCAGAGATGCCGAAGGGCAGATCCTCGACGCGCGTCACGGCCGGCAAAGGCGCGCTCCACTGGCTGGGGGGGATGCTGCCCGGCGGCAGGCGGATCGCGCTGCCCGCCTGGCCGGTCCAGTGGGGGTTGGTGGCCAGAATCGCCTGCTCCGACACCCCGGCGTTGTGCGCAATCTGGGAAATGACGTCGCCGGGCCAGAGGCAATAGGCTTCGTAGCCATCGGGGGTGGGAAGCAGCCTCGGCGTCGCCGTCGCCCGGTCGGCGGCCGGCGCGGCGGCCGGAATCTCCGCCGGCGCGGCCCCTGCTGCGACAGCGTGTTCGGCGCTCAGGTCAACGGCTGGCTGGGCCGGTCGACCCTGGCTGGCCACCAGCAGCACCAGGCCAGCCAGGATCATGGCCGCCGGCAGCAGCCACAGGACGCCGCCGCGTCGTTGCGGCCCGCCGCGGTCGTCGTCGAAAGGCGGGGTGGAGGGCATCGATGTCGTCCTTGCGTGGTTGGGTCTAGGCCGCCGGCAGCGGTTCCTTGAAATCGTACAGGTCGCCGGCGGTGGACCAGCGCCGACCGCAGGCGGCGCAATCCAGCGATTCGTCGCCGGACGCCAGCGCGCCGCCGCATTCGGGGCATTGGAAGAGGCTGGCCGGCAGGCTGGCCGGCAGGCCGCCGGGCGCAGCGCAGCGCACGAAGACGCTGGGGGTCAGCTTCCAGGCCGCGCCGATCCCCTGCACCGCGCCGTCGGCCGCGGCCAGCGTGGCCGCGGGGAGGAGACGCTTCAACAGCGGCATGCGAAAATGTGACACTGCCAGCTCGCGCTGGATGCTGAAGCCGGCCGCGGTCAGTTGCGCGCTCATCCAGGTGGGGTGAAAGTCGAAGTTCAGCGGCACGAACTCGTAGGGCGTCGGGTCGTAGGGGCTCCACGTCTGGCGGCGCAGGGCATGGCGCGCCATAGCCTTGAGGTGGCGCTTGCTGGCGTACTCGGCCACGAACGCGCCCCCCGGCGCGATGGTCGGGCGGATCTGCGCCAACGCGGCCGGCACGTCGGCCAGATGGTGCATCACCCGCACCATGACGGCCGTGTCCACCACCCCCGCGGCCAGCGGCAGCTTGTACAGATTGGCCGCGATGTAGATGAAGCGACCGCCCACGCCCAGCCGCTCCTGCGCCTGGCGCAGCAGCGAGCGCGAATAGTCCACCAGCAGCACCTGCTGGTGGCCGTCGTACAGCTCAGCCAGCCGGCCAAAGGCCGCGCCGAACTCCACCAGCCGGCGGCCGGTCGGCGGGATGAGCTTGCGCAGGGCGATGCGCTCGGCCTGGTCTTCGTAGGCGCGCCCCCCCTCCTCCCAGAAGCGTTGTCGATAGTCGGAGCCCTCATAGTCCATGACCTGGGGCGACTGCGGGGGGGTATCGACAGGGGCAGGGTCGGCCATTGCGGTTTTTGCTTTCCTTGGTGAATTCATGTTTCACGTGAAACACGGTTATGGTTAAGCGTGGCGTCGCGCCCGATTATAGCACGACAGGCCGCACCGGCCAATTGGCCGCGCCTTGCGGCAAGAAGCGCGATAGCCCTGAGTTGGGGCGCTCTTGCCACGAGATGCTTTGTAGGGTAGAATGACAGGCGCTGATTGCGCCCTGTCCCCTCTGCTGCGCCCGGCCGCCGGCCGGCCCTGTGAAATGGTCTATGACTGATATCTCCACTTTTGCTCAACTAATCACTCGCAATGTCGGAAAGGTGATCGTCGGCAAGGACGACGTCATCGAGCTGCTGCTGGTCGCGCTGCTGTGCGATGGGCATGTGCTGCTGGAGGATGTGCCCGGCGTCGGCAAGACCATGCTGGCGCGCGCCCTGGCTGTCAGCCTGGGCGTTTCCTTCAAGCGGCTGCAATGCACCCCCGATCTGCTGCCCAACGACGTGACCGGCGTCTCGATCTTCAACCAGCAGAGCCGGCAGTTCGACTTCCTGCCCGGCCCCGCCTTTGCCCACATCCTGCTGGCCGACGAGATCAACCGCGCCACCCCGCGCACCCAGGCCGCCCTGCTGGAGGCCATGGGCGAGCGCCAGGTGACGGTGGATGGCGTCACCCGGCCGCTGGCCCGGCCTTTCATGGTGCTGGCCACGCAGAATCCCATCGAATATGAGGGCACCTTTCCCCTGCCTGAGGCCCAGCTCGACCGTTTTCTGCTCAAACTGAGCCTGGGCTACCTGGATACGGAGGAGGAGAAGGGGCTGTTGCTCCATCTGCGCCGCCAGCATCCCATCGACAGCCTTCAGCCGGTGAGCGACGGCGACCAGATTCTGCCCCTGGCCGAACAGGTCTGGGATGTACACGTGGACGACACGGTGCGCGATTACGTGGTGCGGCTGGTGCAGGCCACGCGCCGGCACCCCGATCTGATGCTGGGCGCCAGCCCGCGCGGCTCGCTGGCGCTTTACAAGACCGGCCAGGCGCTGGCCGCGCTGCGCGGGCGGGCCTACGTGCTGCCCGACGACATCAAGCTGCTGGCGCCGCTGGCGCTGGCCCATCGCTGCATCGTGCGGCCGGAGAGCGCGCTGCGCGGCCGCACTGCGGCGCTGATCGTGCAGGAGATCCTGGCTGAAACGCCGCTGGACATCGGTCAACTGTGAGCTGCCATGCGTGACCTGCCCCTGCTGCTGGGCGCTTTGCTGGTGATCGCGCTGCTGCTGCGGCTGGATTTTGTCTTCTACGTCGTCTACGTGGTGGGCGGAATCTGGCTGTTGGCGCGCTGGGCGACGCCGCGCAGCATGGAGCGGCTGATCGTTCGCCGCGATTTCGTCGACCACGCCTTTCTGGGCGAGACCATTCCTGTCCAACTGGAGCTGCACAACCCCACGGGGCTGCCCATCCCCTGGCTGCGCGTCAACGAAACGCTGCCCTCCGATCTGGCCGCGGCCGACCAGATCCGGCGCGTCTACACCCTGCGGGCGCGCGAGCGGGTGGCCATCGCCTATGACCTGCGCTGCACCCGCCGGGGCTATTACCCCATTGGGCCGCTGGCGCTGGGCAGCGGCGACCTGTTCGGCTTCAGCGATGCCCAGAATCGCGCCGAGGCCGTGCAATATCTCACCGTCTACCCGCGCATCATCCCCTTGATCGGATTGACCCTGCCCTCCCGCCTGCCCTTCGGCGTGCTGGCCAGCCCCCAGCGCGTCTTCGAGGACCCGGCGCGCCTGCGCGGCGTGCGCGAGTACCAGGCCGGCGATTCGTTGCGCCGCGTCAACTGGAAGGCCAGCGCCCACGGCGACACGCTGTTGGTCAAGCAGTTCTCGCCGGCCATCTCGCTGGAGAGCATGATCCTGCTCAATCTCAACGCCGGCGACTATGAGCGCCGGCAGCGCTACAGCGCCAGCGAATGGGCCATCGTGGTGGCGGCCTCGCTGGCCGTCTACCTGGAAAGCCAGCGCCAGGCGGTGGGCGTGGCTGTCCACGGCGTCGCCGCGCAGCCGGCCTCCCTTGCCGCGGCCGCCGATCATGCCGCCCCGTTGCTGAGCGCGCCCCCGCGGCCGGGCCGGGCCCATCTGATGAAGGTGTTGGAGATTCTGGCGCGCGCCGAGCTGATCGACGATGGCCAGCCGCTGGCGGCCTGGGCCCAGCAGGCGGCCGCGCCCCTCTCCTGGGGCGTCACGGCCATCGTCGTCACCCCCAGCGGCGACGAGGCGACCTGCCAGGGGCTGCACAGCCTGGTGCGCGCCGGCCTGAACGTGGTGATGCTGGTGGTGGAGCCCTATGGCCGTTTCGGCCTGGTGCAGGAACGGGCGCGGCGGCTGGGCTTTCAGGCGCATCTGGCCGCGGGCGAGGAGGATCTGCTGCGGTTGCAGGCGCGGCACGTGGCGCGCGTGCCCGCCTTTCGCGGAGTCAGGCCATGACCCAGCAACTCGGCGACCGGCCCGCCGACGCGGGCCGTGTGGAGTGGCAGGACGCGGCCTGGTACAGCCAGGTGACGCAACAGGCGTTGATTGCCGTGCAGGCCACCTGCCTGGCCAGCGGTCTGTGGGTCGTCATCATGGCCATCGCCGAGGATCCCCGGCTGCGCTTCGTGCCCTGGCTGATCCTGGCCGCGGCGTCGGCCGGGGTGGCCAGCGCGCGCTGGCTGGCGCGGCCTGCGCAGCGGCTGGTCAGCAAAACTGCCTTCAACCTGGCCCAGTTGTTGTTGCTCCTGCTGGCGGTGCGGCTGCTCCTCTGGCCGCTTACCGGTGTCTGGCCCACGACCGAGATGGCGCGCGGCTGGATTCTGCGGCCGATCAGCTTCTTCGACGGCATCTTCCTCGCCGCCGCGCTGCTCTGTGCCCTGGCCTGGCATCGCGCCACGGTGGTGGCCGACATCTTCTATCGCCTGGCGCTGAGCCCCGGCGAGCTGGCCTATGACAGCGAGCGGCGGATGAGCGTCACCTGGCGTCTGGCCAGCCTGCCAGAACGGGTGCTGGTCTCGCGTTCCGATCTGGTCGAGCAGTACGTCACCCAGTGGCTGGTGGGCGGCGTCTTTCTGGGGCTTTTCGCCGCGGCCACGCGCGTGCGCATCGACGGCGGCCTGAGCCTCAACGTGTTCTCCATGGGCATCCCGCGGCAGATGGCCGTGGTCGTGGTGCTCTATTTTCTGCTGGGCCTGGCGCTGCTCAGCCAGGCGCGGCTGGCAGTGCTGCGCGCCCAGTGGCTGGTCGATGGCGTGGAGATGCCGGAGCGGCTGCCCAGCCGCTGGGGCCGCGTCAGCCTGCTGGTGATCGCCGGCGTCGGCGTCGTGGCCGCGCTGCTGCCGCTGGGCTCCACCTGGCAGATCGGCGAGGTGGTCAACGCGCTGGTGATGTTTGTGGTGCGCATCGCGCTGTTGGTGGTGGCCCTGCTGGTGGCGCTCTACGGCCTGATACTCAGCCTGTTCGGCGAGCAGCCGACCATGCCGGAGATACCGAAAACCCTCGTGCCTGTGGCGCCCACGGAGGCGGTGCAGGCAACTGTGGAAGCGCCGCCCTGGCTGGGTGGCGTCACCCTCTGGCTGGTGGTGGGACTGCTGGCGCTGCTGGCGCTGCGTCTGGTGCTGGGCCGGGATGGCCTGGACCTCACGCGTCGCAAGCTGCAAGGGCTGTTGGCCCGGCTCTGGGCGCAGCTCAAGCTGTGGGGGCGCGGCGTGCAGTCGCTGGCCAGCGGCCTCCAGGCCAGCCTGCCCGGCCGGCGGCCGGCGGCGCCCACAGCCAGCGGCCGCGCGCCCTGGCGTTTCGTCCGGCTGGCGGGCCTGCCACCGCGCGCCCAGGTGCGCTATTTCTACCTGAGCACGCTGCGCCGGGCGGCCGATCAGGGCATCGCGCGCCGGCCGGCGCAGACTCCCCGTGAGTTTGTCGAGGATTTGGAGCGCACTTGGCCAGAGAGCGAACTGGACGTACAATCGTTGACTGAAGCCTTCATCAGCGCCCGCTACGACGCCGCCGAGATCAGCAGCGACGAGGCCCGGCAGGTCAAGTCGGTCTGGGAGCGGATCAAGCGGGCGCTGAGAGGCAAAGGCAAGCGTGAAGAAGGAGCTTCCAATGAACTACACTGATCTCATCAAACGGGCTGCCTGGCTGACCTGGCGCTACAAGGTGCTGTGGATCCTGGGCATTCTGCTGGCGTTGAGCGGCGGCGCGGGCGGCGGCGGCTCGTTCAACTACACCTTTCCCGGCAACAACGGCGGCATGGGCCCCTCCATGACGCCGGCCTGGGAGATGATGCCTGATCCGGGCGTGATCGCCGGCTTTGTCCTGCTCTGCTGCTGTCTGCTGGCGCTGCTGATCGTCGTGCTGACCATTGTCCAGTACGTGGCCCGCACCGGCCTCTACCGCGCCGTGGATCAGATCGAGGACACCGGCGTCGCGCCGACCTGGCGCGAGGGGCTGCGGCTGGGCTGGAGCAACCGCGCGCTGCGCATGTTTCTGCTGGATCTGCTGGTCGGTCTGGTGCTCTTCATCGGCGTCATGGCGCTGTTGCTGCTGGCCGTGTCGCCGCTGCTGCTGCTCCTCTTCGACATCGATGCCCTGAGCATCTTCGGCGGCATCGCCACGGCAGGGCTGCTGTTGCTGGCTATCCTGTTGATCGTGGTGGTGTCAGTTGTCGTCGCGGTCTTGCAGCAGTTCTGGCGGCGGCAGATCGCGCTGGAGGATCGCAGCGTGGGCGAGGCGCTGGCGCTGGGCACGGGCATGGCGCGGCGGCGAGCCGGCGACGTGGCCATCTTCTGGATTCTGATGGCCATCATCGGCCTGGTCTTTGGGCTTATGGTGTTCGTGCTGGCTTTCGGTCTGGCCCTGGCCGGGCTGGCCGTGGGCGGCGGCCTGGGCTACGCGGTCTATGCGCTCTTCGACTCCATCGGCTGGGCCATCCTGGCCGGGCTGCCCTTCTTCCTGCTGATCGTCGGCCTGCCGCTGTTGCTGGTGCAGGGCGTCTACCTGGTCTTCGAGTCCGGCGCCTGGACGCTGGCCTATCGCCAGTTGCGTCCCGCGGCTGAACAGGACGCGGAGATTCTGGCCGTCACGCCGCTGCCGGTGCAGTAGAGCTGTGTCTGACAGAACCGGCTGAAGCCTCGACTCCGGCGCTACGCGGGGCCTCGACTCCGGGTTGGAGGCGCCGGTTGACGCGTGGCGGCGTGCAAGTACACTATGAGCGTGGAACTGAACCCTCTCCAAAACGCGGTGGTCGATCGGCCGCTGGCCGGCCGGGTCTTTCTGGAAGGCCCGGCCGGCGCGGGCAAGACCACCGCGGCCGTGCAGCGGCTTTTGAGGTTGCTCAAGGCTGGCGTTCCCGGCGGAGCGATCCTGGTGCTGGCGCCGCAGCGCACGCTGGCCGCGCCTTACGAGCTGGCGCTGCGCCGCTCCCGCCTGCGCGCCGGCGGTCTGCCGTCGATCCAGACCGCCGGCGGCCTGGCCCGGCGCATGGTGGAACTTTTCTGGCCGTTGGCGGCCGGCCCGGCCGGCTTCGCCGATCCGGATCGCCCGCCGACCTTCCTGACTCTGGAGACCGCCCAGTACCATATGGCGCGCCTGGTGCGGCCGCGGCTGGAGGAGGGCGCCTTCGAGTCGGTCGTCATCGACCGCAACCGGCTCTATAGCCAGATTCTCGACAACCTCAACAAGGCCGCGCTGGTCGGCTTTCCACACCAGGAGATCGGCCGGCGGCTGGCCGACGCCTGGGCCGGCGAACCGGCGCAGTTGCGCGTCTACAGCGACGCCCAGCAGTGCGCCGATCTCTTCCGCGCCCACTGTCTGGCGCACAATCTGTTGGACTTTTCGCTCCAGGTGGAGGTCTTCTGGCGTCATCTCTGGCCGCAGCCGCTCTGCCGCGAGCACCTGCTCCAGAGCTATCGCCACCTGATCGTGGACAACGTGGAGGAGGACACTCCCTTCGCCCACGATCTGCTGCGCGACTGGCTGCCCCAGGCCGAGTCGGCGCTGCTGCTCTACGACCAGGATGCCGGCTATCGCCAGTTTCTCGGCGCGGACCCGGCCAGCGGCTATGCCCTGCGGCAACTGTGCGACGAGACGGTGGCGCTGGGCGAGTCGCTGGTGACCCCGCCGGAGCTGCAAAGCCTGAGCAGCCACCTGGCCCGGGCGCTGGATCAGCCGGCCAGCCGGCCGGCCGCAGAGGTTTCGCCGCAGGCCGTGCGCGCGACCCTGCGCTTCGAGGAAGACCTGCGCTTCTATCCCCAGATGCTGGACTGGACCGCGCGGCAGATCGCCGATCTGCTGGAGGAGGGGGAGTCGCCGGGAGAGATCGTGGTGTTGGCGCCCTTCCTCTCTGACGCGCTGCGCTATTCGCTGATGGAGCGGCTGGCGCGGCTGGACGTGCCGGCGCGCTCGCATCGCCCCTCGCGCGCGCTGCGCGATGAGCCGGCCGCGCGCGCCCTGCTGACCCTGGTGACGCTGGCCCATGCCCAGTGGCGCCTGCTGCCCAGCCGCTTCGACGTGGCATACAGCCTGATGCAGGCCGTGGAGGAGCTGGATCTGGTGCGCGGCCAACTGCTGGCGCAGATCGTCTATCGGCCCAGGGAGGGCGTCCCGCAGCTCAGCTCCTGGGAGCGCATCAACCCGGAGATGCGCCAGCGGATCAGCTACGTGTTGGGTGGCCGCTACGACGCGCTGCGGCTCTGGCTGGGCGACAGCCTGCGCAAAGGGGAGCAGCCGCTGGATCATTTTCTCAGCCGGCTGTTCGGTGAGATCCTCTCGCAGCGCGGCTATGGCTTTCACGACGACCTGGACGCCGCCCGCGTCGCCGCGACCCTGGTGGAGTCGGTGCAGAAGTTCCGCCAGGGGATGGCCAGTTTCGGTGCGGCGCCGACCGGTTTCGATACGGCGCCGACCGGTTTCGATACGGCGCAGACGCCTACTCAACCTACAGACGTCTCCCTCTCCCCCTGGGAGAGGGCCGGGGTGAGGGAACTCCCCTCCCTGGGCCGCGAGTACATCGCCATGGTCGAGGATGGCGTGCTGGCCGCGCAGTACGTGGGCGCGTGGCAGACGCCGAAGGAGGACGCCGTGTTGCTGGCCCCGGCCTACACCTTCCTGATGATGAACCGGCCGGTGAACTACCAGTTCTGGCTGGACATCGGCAGCCGCGGCTGGTTCGAGCGGCTCTACCAGCCGCTGACCCACCCCTACGTGCTCAGCCGGCAGTGGAACGGCCAGCGCGCCTGGGGCGACGCCGACGAGCACGCGGCCAGCCAGGAGCGGCTCTGGCGTCTGGCGGCCGGCCTGCTGCGCCGCTGCCGCAAGGGCATTTTCCTGGGCCTCAGCGAGCTGGGCGAGCAGGGCTTCGAGCAGCGCGGCCCGCTGCTGTGGGCGCTCAATCAGGTGTTGCGGCAGTTGGCAGATGATGTGTAAATGTGACCAGGGTCATATTTAAGTGTTTGTGATGGTCGCCCGGCGGAGACGTTGCATGGATGACAGGCGCGTGAACGCCGGGATCGCCGGGCGATAAATCGCCCGGCTACAAAACAGCGCCCGTTGAAACGGGCTGGCGTGTGCCTGCGGCGACAAGCTCTGTCACAACGTCCCTTGAAACGCACAGACGCGCGTCTGCCGACAAGCCCCGTTGACGGGGCGCCGTTGTGTAGCCGGGCGATTGATCGCCCGGCGGTCGTCAGCCCGGCGGAGACGTTGCATGGATGACAGGCGCGTGAACGCCGGGATCGCCGGGCGATTTATCGCCCGGCGACAAAACAGCGCCCGTTGAAACGGGCTGGCGTGTGCGTGCGGCGACAAGCCCCGTTGACGGGGCGCCGTTGCGTAGCCGGGCGATTCATCGCCCGGCGGACCCCGGCGCGCCACAACATGCCTTCGGCGCCCCATTCGTTTGTCGATGTCCATCGAGAGTATGATAGAATCGACGTAAAGATCATTTGAGCGGCAATGGCGACCATGGATATTCGACACGAGCTTCGACGAGCACAAATCAGCATCACTTCCGTCCCATGACCTTCATCCCTCGTCCCAAACAGCAGGAAATTCTCGCCTACACCGGCGGCAAGATGGGCGTGTCGGCTGTGCCGGGCAGCGGCAAGACCGAGACCCTGTCGCAACTGGCCGCGCAGATCATCAACCGCGGCGCGCTGGACAGCCGGCAGGAGGTGTTGATCGTCACCCTGGTCAACTCGGCCGTGGACAGCTTCTACCAGCGGGTCAGCAAGCTGGTCAAGGAGCGCGGCCTGCTGCCGCACGTCGGCTACCGGGTGCGCACCCTGCACGGCCTGGCCCATGACATCGTGCGCGAGCGGCCGGCGTTGGTGGGGCTGGCCGACGATTTCCAGATCGTGGACGAGCGCGCGGCCGAGGAGTCGCTGAACGAGGCGGCCGCGGCCTGGCTGCGCAGCCATCCGGGCGGCCTGGATGATTACCTGTCCAGCGACATCGAGCCGGGCAAGCAGGACTGGATTCGCAAGGACCCGCTGCTGGAGCTGGTCAAGGGCACGGCCAACGCGTTTACCCGCCAGGCCAAGGACCTGCAACTGGCACCCGAGGCGCTGCGGGAGCGGCTGGCCGATCTGGCGGGCGACCTGCCGCTGGCCGGGATGGGCGCGGCCATCTATGCCGACTATCAACGCGCGCTGGCCTACCGCGGCGCGGTGGACTTCGACGATCTGATCCGGCTGGCGCTGCAGGCGCTGGAGAGCGACGAGGCGCTGCTGCTCCGTCTGCGCCAGCGCTGGCCCTACATCCTGGAGGACGAGGCCCAGGACAGCAGCCGCCTGCAGGAGCGCATTCTGCGAACGCTGGCCGGGTCGGCCGGCAATTGGGTGCGGGTAGGCGACCCCAACCAGGCCATCTTCGAGACCTTCACCACCGCCAGCCCGGAGCATCTGCGCCGTTTTCTGCGGGAGGAAGGGGTGGCTGCGCAGGATCTGCCCAACTCCGGCCGTTCGACGCTGAGCATCATCGACCTGGCCAACCGGTTGATCGACTGGACGATGCAGGCGCATCCTGAGCCGGCCGTGCGCAGCGCGCTCTCTCTGCCGCACATCGAGCCGACGCCGCCTGGCGATCCGCAGCCCAACCCGCCCGACGATCCGGCCGCGATTTTCCTCATCTCCTCCCGGTACAGCCCCGATGGGGAGGTGCGGGCGCTGGTGGAGTCGCTGGCCCGCTGGCTGCCCAACAACCCCAAGGCCACCGTGGCGGTGTTGGTCCCGCGCAACCAGCGCGGCTTCGATCTGGTGGATGCTCTGCGCGGCCGCGGGCTGCCGGTGGTGGACAGCCTGCTGCGCAGCAGCTTGTCCACCCGGCAGGCGGCCGGCGCGCTGGCCATCCTGCTGCTCTACCTGGCCGATCCCACGGTCGCGACCAAGCTGGCGCGGGTCTACGAGGTGTGGCGGCGCGACCAGCGTGACGAGGAGGACAAAGCAGCCTGGGTGGCGGTGCAGAAGATCAGCAAGCTGTTGCGCCGCATCGAGCAGGTGGAGGATTTCGTCTGGCCGCGCGCCGGGCGCGACTGGCTGGCCGAGGCGGAGATCGACGAGGAGCTGCGGACGCACCTGGAAGAGTTTCGCGCCCTGGTGCAGCGCTGGCAGGGCGCGGTCCTGCTGCCCATCGACCAGACGCTGCTGACCCTGGCGCAGGACCTGTTCAGCGAGCCGGGCGACCTGGCGCTGGCCCACAAGCTGGCCGTCAGTCTGCAAATCGAGGCAGAGAGACGGCCGGACTGGCGGCTGCCGGAGCTGGCCAACGAGCTGACCAGCATCGCGCGCAATGAGCGGCGCTTCATCGGCTTCAGCGAGGAGGACAGCGGCTTCGATCCGAACAAGTACGCCGGCCAGGTGGTGGTGGCCACCATCCACAAAGCCAAGGGGCTGGAGTGGGACCGCGTCTACCTGATGTCGGTCAACAGCTACGACTTCCCCTCCGCCCAGCCCTACGACCAGTACATCGCCGAAAAGTGGTTTCTGCGCGAGAGTCGTCAGGTGCAGACCGGCGGCCCGCTCAATTTGCCGGCCGAGGCGCTGGAACAGCTCACTATCCTGGCCGAAGCGCGCGACCCTGCCGACTACGTCGAAGGCGCGGCCTCGCAGCAGGCCCGGCTGGACTACGTGCGCGAGCGGCTGCGCCTGCTCTACGTCGGCATCACCCGCGCCAAAAAAGAGCTGATCATCACCTGGAACACCGGCCGCCCCGGCCCGAATCAAGCCGATCTGACCCAGGCGCTGCCGTTCGCGGCGCTGCAGGCGTATTGGGAGCGTAACGAGTAATGCGTAATGCGTAACCCGGAGAGGCTTTGATGGCGGCGTTGGGTGCTTGATGCGTAATTCGTAATGCGTAACTCGTAATGCGTAACTCGTAATGCGTAACTCGTAACCGGAAGAGGATGAACGTTGTGTCTGATGGCGTGAAGCGTGAAACGTGACGAGTGATGCTTGACGAGTGATGCGTGAATCAGAGCCATCGCCCGCGATTCCGGTCACGCATTACTCGTTACGCATCACCCTCACATCCCCAAGCCACCGCCCGCAATTCCGGGTTACGAGTTACGAGTTACGAGTTACTCGCCACATCCGCACCATCTCACACAAAAGGCCCACCATGCCCCTTCCCCCCGACTTCCACTTCAGCCAGGGCAGTTTGCAGGATTTCGTCGACTGTCCGCGGCGCTTCCAGTTGCGCTATCTGGATGGCATCGCCTGGCCGGCGGTGCAGGCTGAGCCGATTCTGGAGAACGAGCGCCACATGCAGCAGGGTGAGCTCTTCCATCTGCTGGCGCAGCAGTACCTGGTGGGCGTGCCGGTGGCGCGGCTGACGGCCATGGCCCAGGGCGATCCCGACCTGGCGGCCTGGTGGCAGGCTTTTCTGGCCAGCGCGCCGGCCGAACTGCCTGGCCAGCGCTTTCCTGAGGTGACGCTCTCCGCGCCGCTGGGCGTCAGCGGGGAACGGCGGCTGGTGGCCAAGTTCGATTTGGTGATCCTGGCGACCGATGGGCGGGCGGTGATCTTCGACTGGAAGAGCTCGCGCCATCGTCCACCGCGGCGCTGGCTGGCCGGGCGCCTGCAGACGCGCGTCTATCCCTGGCTGCTGCTGCACGCGGGCCTTGATTTGAACGCCGGCCAGCCGCTGGCAGTGGATCGAATCGAGATGATCTATTGGTTTGCCGGCTTCCCTGACCGGCCGGAGCGCTTCGCCTACAGCGGCAGCCAGGCGGCCGAGGATGGGGGCTATCTCAATGCGCTGGTGGAGCAGATCGCGCTGCTGGCCGATGGGGAGGGCGTTTGGCCGCTGACCCCCGACGAGACGCACTGCCGCTACTGCGTTTATCGGTCGCTGTGCGAGCGGGGTGTGGAAGCCGGGAGGCTGGACGAGGCAGATTACCGCGACTTCGAGCCGGAGGTTGAAGTCGATCTGGACTTCGAGCAGATCGCAGAGGTGGAGTATTAGAGCTTGCACTACACATTTTCACGGGAAAACGTGTAGTGCAACTACACAAATTTGGCAAAATTTGTGTGCTGTAGATGCATGATCGCGTCGCCTGCTCGACTTAGAGAGCGCTGCTCTCCTCGATTCGTCCTTCCACCACGTGCAGACAGCGGGCTTGGCCGCGGAATTCGGGGGTGAAATCGCTCCAGTCGGTGGTGGTCACCAGCGCCTGCTGCACGCCGCTCAGCGCCTCCAGCAGCAGCGCGCGGCGGCTGCCGTCCAGCTCTGACATGACATCGTCCAGCAACAAGAGCGGGGGCGCGCCCAAGGCCCGCTGCATGATGGCCACCTCAGCCAGCTTGACCGACAGCGCGGCCGTGCGCTGCTGGCCACGGCTGCCATAGGTGCGCAGATCGCGGCCCTGGGCGGTGAACTGCACATCGTCGCGGTGGGGGCCCAGCAGCGACATGCCCGCGGCGATCTCCCGCGGGCGGGTGCGGGCCAGCGCCTGGCCGAAGACCGTCGCGATGGAAGGCTGGTCGCCGGCCAGGTAGAGGGGCGAGGGCTCGCGCAGCCAGGGCAGGTCGCCGCTGGCCGGCTCATCGTCGTTGTCGCCCGGCTCCAGGCTGGGCAGATAGCGCACGTGCAGCCGCTCGCGGCCGGCGGTCAACGCCTGCTGGCGCTGATTGGCCTCGGCTTCCAGCTCACCGACAAAGGCGGCGCGGCGCGCCATCAGCAGGCTGCCGTGCGCGACCAGTTGCTCATCCCAGAAGGCCAACTGCTCGCGCGGGCCCCCCTGCTCGCGCAGCGCCTTGAGCAGCGCGTTGCGCTGATCCAGCACCTTGTTGTAGCTGCCCAGCGCGCGACAGTAGTCGTGCTGCATCTGGCAGAGGGCGATGTCCAGGTAGCGCCGCCGCACGCTGGGCGCGCCGGAGATCAGCTCGATGTCCTGGGGCAGAAAGAGCACCGTGGGCATCTGACCTACCAGGTCGATGGCGCGGCGGCTGACGCCGTTGACCCGCACCTCCTTGCGCAGCAGCGGCGCGCCGCTGCTCGATTTGTTGGACTGCACCAGGGTGATCTCGATGCGTTGCTTGCGGCCGCCGGCCGCTGTCAGTTCCCCCACCAGCCGGGCAAAGGGCAGCGGTTCCTCCCAGGCCAGCCAATGCACCAGCTCCCGCTCCGCGCCGGCCAGCAGCGAGCGTGAGGTGGCCAGGTAGGCCACAGCCTCCAGGAAGCTGGTCTTGCCCTGGGCGTTCAGCCCTTGCAGCAGGGTGATGCCCTGGGTCAGGTTCAGCTCCAGCCGGCCGAAGTTGCGGAAATTGGTGAGGGAAAGGTGGGAGAGGTACACGGAAAACAGTTAACGGTGAACGGTTAATGAGAAATGGTTGACGGTCAGAGGAGGTTGTTGGAGAACAAAATGTCCTCGACTTCTGTCATAAACTGAATGACAGGATGCGAGGACATACCTTCCGATGTTGTTTCGTGGATTTCTTGCGATCCAAATGGGTGGCGATGCCACCGGCCCCGCTCGCGATCTCGTCCGTAGAGACGCCCAGATGCACCAATCAATGCCAGACTCAGGCGATCAGAACGCTCGCTCAGAAAAACCTGCACGAAAAAGTCGGTATCGATTTCGAAGCGGACCGTTGCCGTGCTGTTGGTTCGGTCAGTAACCTGCCAAGTGCGGATGAACCAGAACCGTTCGGCTGCATTCGCTGCCTCTATCAGTAGTTGTTCAACCGTCTCCATTAAACAACTCGCGCAACTGTTGCTCCATCGTCGCGATGCCGTCAATAGCCGTCTCCCAGGCGATGGCGTCAGACTCCACTTCCCAGGTGTACCCGCTCGTCCTGATCATATCGCGGCGCTCAAACTCATTGAAGCTCATACCATATTTGTCAGTAAGGCGTCGATCTGTCAACCGATAGCGCGCCAAACGTCTCCGATGTTCGGCCTCCACCAGATGGCTCAGTTTAGTTTCGATATCTTCGTTTTGCGCCCATGAGACGTTGTTCAACTGCTGGGCAACGCGATCTGATACCATCAGGGTTACAGTCATGATGTGTGCTCTATGTTCCGTTGATTGCCCCACGCAGCCACGGGCTTAATGGGCGCTCAACCTACCGAACCGTCATCAATCAGGAAGGCAGACTTGGTGCGTCAGTCAGGATTCATCCTTCCGCATTCATCCTTCATCATTTCCGCTACCGGCTGATGTGCATGGGCATGACGACGCAGGTGAACTCCTCCGGGCCGACGCCGACGGGGCGGACAATGCCGGGCGCGCTGGCGCGGGTGGTCTCCAGCGCGATCTGCGGCTCGTCGATGACGTTGAGCACGTCCAGCATGTAGCGGCCGTTGAAGGCGATCTCGCCTTCCGGCCCCTCGATGATGGCGTCCAGGTTGGCCAGGTTGTCGCCCGACTCGGCCGAGGTGGCGGTCATGGTCAGGCTGGCCGGCGCGCCGTCGTGGCCGGGGGTCATCTGGAAGCGCACGATGTTGGAGCTATCGCGGGCGAAGAGGTTGGCGACGCGCAGCGCACGCAGCGTCGCCTGGGTGTCGATGATGGTGCGGGTGGCGAAGCTCTTGGGGATGATGGCCTCGTAGTTGGGGAAGTTGGCGTCGATCAACTGGGACACCATGTCCACGTCGGGCAGGTGGAAGAGGATCTGATTGCGCGCGCTGGCGATGGTGATCTCCACCATCTGCGGCTCGCCCTCCGCCTTGGGCAGCAGGCCGATGATGCGGCTCAGCTCCGCCAGAGCGCGGGCGGGAATGATCACCTCGCTCTTCTCCGGCACGGCCGCGGCCAGCTCGGTGCTGCGCACGGCCAGGCGGAAGCCGTCAGTGGCGGCCAGGGTCAGCCGCTTGCCGTTGAAGCGGGCATTGACGCCGGTCAGGGTGGGGCGGCTTTCGTCGGTGGCCGCGGCAAAGACCACCTGATTGATCATCTTGCGCAGCGTCTCGGCCTCGATGCGGATCGCCTCGGCGCCGTCGCTGGTGGGGATGATGGGGAACTCGCTGGCGTCGATGCCTTTGATGTTGGTGTCGTAGCGCGCGCACTTCAGGTTGAGCATCAGCGTGCGCACGCTCAGGTCCATGTCGATGCGCTCGGCCGGGAGTTGGCCGACGAACTCACTCAGCAGGCGCGCCGGCACCGTCACTGAGCCGTCGTCCTCCACCTTGGCGCCGATCCAGCAGACGATGCCGATCTCCAGATTGGTGGCAGCCAGCTTGAGACGCCCCTCGTCGGTGGCCAACAGGATATTGCCCAGAACAGGCAGGGTGCTGCGCGGGGAAACAGCGCGGCCGACGATATTCAATCCACGGGACAGGTTTTCTTGCAAACAGGATACGCGCACGGAACGACCTCCAACCAAAGATAAACCAGCGGGAACCCGCTAAGAATGCGAGGGCAAGTATACCATGAAAGGGGTGAATTTTGCCAGAAGCAGAGTCGTCAAATCCCTGGGCTATGATCACCAAACGATAGGTATCAGTCCAGAGCGAGCAATAAACGCATCCTTTGTCAGAAGTACTACCGTATGACCCAATATCCGAAGCTGCGTGGCTGTGGCTAAAATGAGCCGGTCGTGCATTTCGGGAATCGTTGCAGCACCAAGACTCTGCTGTAGAATCGTCATCGTAAGAGGATATACTTCTAACCGTGGGTCACTCTGAACGCTGATCAACAGATCTGATGGAGAGGGAATGCTGGTTCTTCCTCGCTCAACGATAAACGCAGCTTCCGCTAAGGCGATGATGGGAAGAACCAGATCATTCCCTGGGTCATCGATAATTGCCTTTGCTTTCTGACTTAACCTTGGGTTGCCCTCCAGATACCATACTAGAGGATGCGTGTCGAGGACATACTTAAGAGCCATTTAACTCCTGCTCCGTGGGAAGCCACTCAGCCAGAGCGAAATCTTCGTCAGTAGACATATGCTCCGATTTGAAACGACCATACATTAATGGCTGCGATCGCATAGGTGTGTGGTCTGGTATCATCGTCTCGATCACGCGTTGAATCAAGCGCAGGCGGTCACCCGATGAAAGTTGTTCCACTTGTTTCGTGACCTGTTCCACCGTCAATACAGCAGTCATGTCAGCATCCTCTTGATGTTAGGTAACTGTTCAAGTGCCCGGCACCTACGGCTGAGAAACCAGGTTCTTCTCTTGCGGGTCGGTTCTCATCTTCGCAACGACCTTTTGCAGCCGTGTCGGCGAAGCGAGCTACACCGCAAGTATACCATCAATCACGATTTTGTGGAACTGAGTGCATGCGCATCGGCGCGGCGCCTGATTACACCCCTGCCAAGTCCTTGCCGATTTTTCGCCCTGCGGGTACAATCTCGGTGTCATGAAAACAGCCCTGGTACACGACTGGCTCAATCAAATCGGCGGCGCGGAGAATGTGCTGGAGACGCTGGTGGACATGTTCCCCGGCGCGCCGGTCTACACCAGCATCTACGCGCCCAGGCTGATGCCGGCCAGCTACGCAACCTGGCAGATCCAGACCAGCTTCATGCAGCGGCTGCCGGGGGTGGCTACCCATCACCAGAGCTACCTGCCCTTCTACCCGCTGGCCTTCGAGCAGTTCGACCTGGGCGGCTATGACCTGGTGCTGAGCAACAAATCGGCCTTCTGTCACGGCGTGATCACCCCGCCGGAGACGTTGCACATCAGCTACTGCCTGACCCCCACCCGTTTTCTTTGGATGTACGAGTCCTATCGCCAGCGCGAGGGGCTGGGCAAGGCGGCCGACGCGGCGCTGCGGCCGGCGTTGGCCGCCTTGCGGCAATGGGACCGGCTGGCGGCCGACCGGGTGGATCATTTCATCGCCATCAGCCGCGTGGTGCAGGCGCGCATCCGCAAGTTCTATGGCCGCGGCAGCACGATCATCTATCCGCCGGTGGATGTGCAGCGCTTCTTCCCCTCGGCGCGCCAGCCGGGCGACTACTACCTGGCCGGCGGCCGCTTGATCCCCTACAAGCGGGTTGACCTGGCGGTGGAGGCCTTCAATCAACTGGATCGGCCGCTGCTGATCTTCGGCGACGGCCGCGATCGGACCGACTTGCAGGCCAAGGCAGGCCGCAACATCACCTTCCTGGGCCGCGTCTCCTGGGATCGGCTGGTCGATCTCTTTCAGCACTGCCGGGCCTTCATCTTCCCCGGCCTGGAGGATTTCGGCATCGCGCCGCTGGAGGCCCAGGCGGCCGGCCGGCCGGTGATCGCCTACGCCGGCGGCGGCGCACTGGACACTGTGATCGACGGCGCGACCGGGCTGCTTTTCCGCCAGCAAACCGCGCGGGCGCTGGTCGAAGCCGTGCAAACCTTCGAGTCCATGGCCTTCAGCCCCGCTGCCTGCCGCGCCAACGCCGAACGCTTCGCCGTGGAGCGTTTTCGCCGCGAGCTGATGAACTATGTCGAGGCGCGCGTTGTGGAACACGCGGAACGTAACCTGTAACCGTGTTTTGAGAAACCGGGTTTCTGACTGCACTGATGTGACTTTCTATGGAACTACGACATTATTGGGCCATCATCCGCCGTTGGTGGTGGATTCCTCTGCTGACAGTGCTGCTGACCGCGGTCTTGACGCTGGCGACACAGCGACCCTGGGAGCCGCGGCCGGCGGCCTACACCACCTCGCTCAGCTTCAGCGTGGGCGTGCAGCCGCAGAACCCGGCCAACGGCGAGGAAGCCTACTACACCGCGCTGGCCAGCGAATATCTGATCGACGACCTGGCTGAGGTGGTGCGCGGCAGCGAGTTTGCCGCGGCCGTCAGCCGGCGGCTGGAGGGCCAGGGGATCGTCGTGCCGCCCGGCGCGTTGCAAGGCTCGACCCAGGCCGGCAAGCTGCACCGGATTCTCAGCGTGGGCATCACCTGGGGCAATCCCCAGGAGCTGGATGCGATCGCCGGCGCGGTGGCCGCCACGCTGGAAGAGGAGGCCGCCGCCTTCATGCCGCGCCTTTTTGCCCAAAACGGCGCAGCCTACCTGGTCAACCGCGGCGGCGTGGGCGAGGTCGGCCCCGGCCTGCGCCAGCGGCTGGAGTTCCCCCTGCGTCTGTTGCTGGCCCTGGCGGCCGGCATTGCCCTGGCCTTCCTGGCCGATTACCTGGATGACCGCGTGCGCGGCCGGGCGGATATCGAGCAACTGGGATTGCGGGTGGTGGGGGAGATTCCCAAGCGGAAGTGAGCAGTGAACAGTGAGCAGATCCCCGTAGCCGGTAATCAACCGTTTACCGTTCACCGTTTACCGGCTACTGTTCACTTGTGGTACAATGGCGCCCGACGGGTAACTGCTCAGGTGCCAGGCACTTTTGAGGCGATTTGCGGACAGAATTACCTCCGACGACGTTGCTGCAAACGCAGATTCAAGTGCCTGGCACCTGTGGCTGAGCAGT
>JACSRL010000752.1 GCA_014879765.1 Anaerolinea sp.
TAGCGCGCCCGGTTGTCAGTCCTTATCGGCCGGCCGGCCGCGCAGCCAGCGCCAGAGCAGACGCAGCACGACCACCGCAGCGACCAGGGAGGAGAAGATGTAGCCGAGCACCGCGATCTGAGAGATGGTCGTCCAGTATTGCCCCTCGAACTGGCCCAGGCCGATGCCCACCGTGGCGATGGCCGAGCCGATCACCATGCCCACCACCATCAGCGCGATCACCAACTGCCGGCCCAACTGGCTGACCTTCTGCACCTCTTTGGCCACGCCGGAAGTGTCCACATAGACCTCGAAGCGGCCTTTGCGGTACTGGTTCAGCCAGCCCAGGGTGGCCTCGCTCAGGCTGGGCAGGTTGTTAGCTGCCTCCCGCGCCACCAGCGTCAGTTGCTTCTTGGCCTCCTCGTAGAGACGATCGGCCGTGACCGCCTTGAGCGCCTCCTCGCGAATCATCTGCACGCCATCGGCGACGATGCCCCCCTCGGGGAAGAGCAAGACCGCGATGGCCTGCGCCTGCATCAGCGCCTTGATGGCCAGGGTCAGATTGGCGTCCAGCCGCAGCCCATGGCGGCGCAGCAGATCCATGGCCAGGTTCACCGTCTGGCCGAAGTCAGCTTTGCCGCCCGAGATCATGGCCCGGCCGACCGTGCGCTCAAAGTCCTTGTAGTAGGCCTTGTCGTCCACCTTGTCCACAAAGGGCACGCTGAGGCTTTTCATCACCGAGGCCATGCCCATCACGTCGTTCTGCGTCACCGCGATCAACAACTGGATGATGTTCAGCCGCTGGCTCAGCTCCAGCTCGCCCACCATGCCAGTGTCGATGAAGGCGATCTCCCCGGCCTGCTCGCCGCCCAGGCGGACCAGCACATTGCCGGGGTGCGGGTCGGCGTGGAAGAAGCCGTCGATCAGCAACTGTTTGACGATGGCGCGCAGCGCGTTCTGGGCCAGCGTCTTGCGGTCCAGCCCGGCCTCGTCGATGGCCGCCAGATTGCTGATCTTGACGCCGCGGATGAACTCCATGGTCAGAACGCGATCGGTGGAGAGCTCCGGGTAGATCTGAGGGATGTGAACGCCGGGGATGCCGGCCATGTTCTGGGTCAGCCGGAAGGAGTTGTAGGCTTCGCCGGTGTAGTCCAGCTCGCGGATGGCATTGCTGCCGAACTCGTCCACCATGCCGCTCAGGTCGATGGCCCGCAGCGCCTGCGAACGGTTGGAGAGCACCCGCGCCGCGTTGCGCATGATCCCCACGTCCGCCTTCATCTGATTGCGGATGTTGGGGCGCTGCACCTTGACGACGACCTCTGTGCCGTCGTGCAGGGTGGCCCGGTGTACCTGGGCGGTGGAGGCGGCGGCGAACGCGTCGGAATCGAAGACAGCGAAAAGCTCCTCCGGCGGCGCGCCCAACTCGTCGATGATGATCTGGCGCACAACGTCACTGGGGAAGGGGGGCACATTGCTCTGCAGCCTGGCCAGTTGCTCCTCCCACTCCGGCGGCACCACCGAGGCCTGGCTGGAGACGATCTGGCCCACCTTGACGTAGGTGGGGCCCAGCTCCTCGATCATCAAGCGCACCTTGACCGGCAAGGCAGGCGATTCCAGATCGTCGGGCAGATTCCAGACCCAGCGCTGCATTTTCTGCCGGAAAAGCGCGATGGTGGCGACGCGCTCGAAGGCTATGTCCAGCCCGTAGTGCAGAAAGACGTTATAGACCTGCTGCAAGCGCAGGTTCTCGCGCACTTTGTCGACAGTCGATGTCTGTTCCAGGGCCATGGCTACGCCTCCTGTCCTGTCAAAGGTATCGTCGCCTGGCCAGCCTCGGCCGGCTGGGGGGCGGCGTTGGCTGGCGCCGCCGGCGACGCGCCGTTTTCAGCGTCAACCACGGCCAGAACGGCCGCCGCGGCCTCGGCCGCCGACGGGGCCGGCTGTTCAGCCTGTTTGGGATCCAGGGTCTTCTCGATGGCTGTTTGGGTGATGTAGGCGTCGATCGCGCCGACCTGGCGGTCTTTGATGCGCTGGCGCACCGCAGGGAACTTCTCGGAGACGATGGGGGGCGTCAGGCCCAGCAGATTCTCCAGCACCGCGCTGGCGATGCCCAGCACCAAACCGCCCACCAGCGGCCAGAAAATGAGGCCATCGACGGCGAAGTGCTCAGGAAAGAGGAGCTCCAACAGCACCAGCAACACGCCGTTGATCAACGCCAACACCAGGCCGTAGGTGGCAAAGATGAAGCGCAGGGTCAGAAATTGAACGATCGGCTTGATCAAGGCGTTGAGCAAGCCCAGGATGACCGCCATAAAAAGCCACATGCCCAGGCTGCGGTTGATGAAGTAGATGTGCGGCGTCAACGCCACTGTGATCAGCAACGCCAGGGCGTTGACGATCACCCGCAGGAGCAACATGCGCCAGTTGAACTGCCTTCGCCACATGGCAAGTGGTTGCATCGTGTTGAAAGCCTCCTTTGAGAATAGCTGACTTGGGTGTACATCCCAGACTTCGGACGGCAAAGCCGGCCGGTTGCAGCTATGCCAGGTTCTTGACAGCAAAGGGCTTCGCTGGCAGGACTTGGCCGGTGCGGCGCCGTCCGAAGTCTCGTCGGTCAGGGTTGCAACAGCCTACGGCTGGGCGGTCAGACCAAGATCGTGGGCCAAGGCTGACAGGGTGAACTCGACGCCAGCCTGCAACGAACGCAGCGCGAATGCGACGACCACCAGCACGACGATCGCCATCACCGGCAACAGCAGCGTGCGCCAGCCCCTGGTCTCGTGCGCCTCCGAGGCGCCGACCCAGATGCCGAAAAAGACCAGCAGCAGGGTGAGCAGCCGGGCCACCGGCGCGAGGGGGCCGATCAGCATCAACACGCTCAACAGCCAGCCCACCTGAGCAAAGCCCATGGCGCGCAGGGTTCTGGTGAACGCCCCCTGCCCGCTCAACAGCCGGCCAGCCGCGAAGACCACCAGAACCGCCGCCAGCCAGAGGCCGATGTGGAGGAGAAACTTGCCCGGGTCGAAACCGCCGCCCCAGAACAGCGTCTCGACCAACGTGCCCAGCACCGCCAGAAGCAGAGCCGGCCCGGTCATCAACGCATCCTGGACGATGGTCTGGTAGGCGCTCCGGTCCAGCGTCAACGCGGCCAGGGCCAGGCCCAGCCAGGTGCGCACGTTGCCGAGGCCCTTGGCCAGATTGGCGGGGGACCAGGCGCTGAGCTCAGCCGCGCGGTCTATCTTGGGCTCGGCCGGCGGCGGCACAGGCGCGCCGCGCACGCTGTTCAGAATGTGGAACACGTCAATGGAGTTGCGCGTGTCGGGCACCACCACGTCGGTCGGGTGAAGGATGAAGGCGTCAGTCTGCTCGCCGCCCAGGCCGCCGTGGTTGCCGATCAGCTCCTCCAACGCGGCCACGCTGCCGTCGGGGTAGACCGTGCTGATCACCATCAGGTCGCCGGCGTGGGGAAAGTCCATCACCCGCCGCACCTGCCAGACCCGCTTCTCGATGCTGGCATGGCCGTAGGCGGCAGGAGCGGCCGGCGCGTAGGGCAACAGCGGGTCCTCCCCTGTCACCTCGTCGGTGTACAGATTGCGTTGGCCGGTCTTGCTCAGCGCCACCGGCGTGCCGTCGTCCAGGTAGCCACAGACCAGGCCGATCCCTTCGTGCTGCACCAGCGCATCGACCATGCCCGGGTAGGCCGCGTTGAGCTCGCTCAGGGTGATCTTGCGCGGGTAGAGGTCGAAATAGACCTGGGCCAGGTTGCCGCTGCCGTAGGCTGTCACCTGGGCGGCCTGGGCCAGCTCCTCCCGCTGCGCGTCCTGCGCGCCCTTGTCGATCAGCTTCTGGCCCTGCCGGGCCATGGCCCGGCCGGTCGCGCCGCCCTCTTGCTCCTGGATGTTGGCCAGCTCGCCGGAGACGCCCACCAGCGAGGTCATGCCGGTGTCGCCGCCCATGGACTGGGCCACGGTAACGCCCTGCGGCAGTTGCTGCTCGATGAACTCCTTCAAGCTGACGCCGTAGCGCATCTTGAAGGTGGGACCGAAGGATTGGCCGTGGTCGGAGAGCAGGATCAGGTCATAGGGCCGCGACGCGCGCTCCCGCACCGCCCGACGCACGCGGGCGATCACCTGGTCGTAGCGCTTCAGCTCGCCGAAGGCGTCGCTGGTCCAGGGGCCGGAGTGGTGGGCCACCTCGTCGTAGCCGGGCCAGGTCATGTAGATCGAGGGTGCGCCGCGCACGATGTCCAGAATGGTCAGGTTGGCGGTCAGGTCGCGCACCAGGGTGGAGGTGGCGGCGCGGATGAAGGGGTAGCCGCCGTGCAGCCGGTTCAGGCGGGGCGTGACGTTGTGGCGGCGCTGTTGCCAGCCCTCCCACAGCTCGCGCAGCACATTGCCCAGGAAAAGGGCGATGGTGCGCATGAAGAAGTAGGGGTTGAGCATCAGCAGCCGGACATCCTCGGCGCGCCGCTTCTTCTGCTCTTTGTCGTCGGTCTTGATGTCGGCCACGGTCAGCAGCGATTTCTCGGCGTCGCCGTTGAGCATGTTGCCGATGCTGGAGCCGCCGCGCATCAGGCCGTTGCCCTTGGCATAGCGGGCGTTGAGATTGGCGGCGTCTTTGGTGGAGACGATCAGCCGCTGCTCGCTCTTGTCATACCAACGGAAGGCGGGGATGTCGCTGTTGTCGCCGAACATGATGCCCGCCTGGCAGGCCGAGGTCTGGGATGGGATGCCGCAGTCGACCTTGGAGAGCTGATAGCCCTCCTGGTCGATCATCTGCTGCACGGTGGGCATCAGGCCCTCGGCCAGCGCCTTCTGGATGTGGTGATAGCTCAGGCCGTCGATCTCCACCATCACCAGCCCGCGGCCCGGCTCGGCTGCGCCGCGGAAGGTGTCACGCTTTGCCATGCGCTCGATGCGGTTCTGAAAGAAGGAGCCCTCGTCGTCCAGCTCGACGATGCCGGTGAGCACCATGTTGATCGCGCTCAGCACGATGCTGGCGACGATAGCCTGCAGCAGGCCGCCGATCTGGAAGGCCGGCGCCAGCAGGTTGGCGGTGATCAGCAGAATCAGCGCGTTGACGACAAAACCGACGCCGAACATGACAAAGAAGCCCAGCGGCCGGGCCAGCAAGAGGATCACCGGCCGGATCAACAGGTTGACCAGCGCCATCACCAGCGCGGCCGACACGGCGATGACCCAGGCCGCGGTGGCGTCGCTGGCGACGAACTCCATGCCGGGCAGGATGGCCGCGGTGAGCAGCAGCGAAAGCGCGTCGACCAGCCAAAGCAGGACGAAGCGGAGCAAAAACCGCGCCGCCTGTCTGATAGATTGAGTCATTGCAATGCTCCAAATCTGAGTATAGCTGTAAATAGCTGTTCGGGCCGGTCTCCTGACCGAGCCCGCCCTTGCCTGCCGCCAGCTCGGGCCGGTCTCCTGACCGAGCCC
>JACSRL010000296.1 GCA_014879765.1 Anaerolinea sp.
GCGCCGGTCGAGTAGGCCGCCGTATCGAGACCGCCGCGTCCCGTGCCAGCGCAAGGCCGCGGCCAGCGCGCCCAGGCTGGCGGCCAGGCCCCACGATACCGATTGATTGTAGACCAGGAGATGTTGGCGAATCAGATCGCCGGCCATGTGGCCGCCGGTCACAGCCGCAAACGCGACGACGATCAGCGCGTCCGGCGGGCGCAGCAGGCTGCGCACCGCGCTGTAGATGAACAACAGCGAAGCCGCGGCCAGCAGGCCATTGATCAGCGTGGCCAGACCGGCGTTGGGCCCCCAGAGGCGGAACAGAGCGGCCAACGCCTGGGCCGACAAGGGACCGTAGGCCCAGATGACATCGGAGTAGAGCGTCTCACCATGGCTCAGCCGCGCGGCCACCTGCAAGAACCAGCCCTGGTCGCCGATGAACATGGGGAAATACTGCCAGTAGCGCATGGTCTGCACCGCGACCAGGGCCAGCAGCAGCAAAAGGGCCAGGGGAACATAGACGCGCGGCGTCAAGAGACGCCGCGCGGGCTGGCCATGGCTCATCGTCATGAGGGTCTGAACGAACTACTCATGCCAGGTCACCTCACGGCTGCGAAGTTGGCAATATTTCAGCCACTTTAGAGCCCCTTCAGAGCCAACCGGCGACATGCAGCGTCTCAGAGATAGCATGGCTGGCCCTGCGTGCAGTTCCAGCGGCTGGCGCTGAGCATGATATCCCGCACGTCGATGACGGCGTCGGCGTTGACGTCGAAATGGGGGTCGTAGCAGGGGTTGCCCAGCGCGCAGTTCCAGCGGCTGGCCAGCGCGGTGATGTCCTGGCTGTTGATGATGAAGTCGCACACCACGTCGTACACCGAGCAGCCCCACGGCACCACCGGGTTGAGATTGGGATCATCCAGGTGTGGGTTCCAAAAGCCGCCCATGTCCTGGTCCTCGATCCAATAGTAGTAGATGGTACCTGGGACCAGCCCGGCGCTGTCCTGGTAGGCGTAGTAATAGCCCATGGTCGAGCCAGGATGGGCGGGAATCACCGGGGTGGTGATCACCACGGCCTGAGCCGGGTTGGGTGTCACACCGCGCTTCAGCCGAAAGTTGGCCGTGGTGGCCTCGCTGACCGACTGCCATTCCAACAGGATATAGGTGGGATAGTGCGCTGTGCCGATGAAGTATTCCAGATCGACGGAATCGGGCGCCGGCTGCATGGCCGGCCTGGCCCATGCGCCGCTGGCGGGGAGACCCAGCACAGCCAGCAAGAGCAGGGCCAGCAGGCCGCGCGCGGCCTGTTTTTTCAACAGTGTCATGGATCAACCTCCTGCCGCTGGCCATGAGGCAGCGGATGTGCAAAAAAATCGGCTCGTGCCGGTCAGTCGGGGCACGGTCGGCCCTGCCCAGGTGCTGCGCAAAGACCGGCCCGGGCAGGATGAGAAATGGCTTGTTGAGCGGTCAGTTCCAGGCCTCGGCCGCCAGGATGATGTCCAACAGGTCGATGGCGTCGTCGGCGTTCAGGTCGTAGCGCGGGTGGTAGGTGGGTGAGCCAAGCGGCGACACCCAGCGCGCGCTGGTCTCCTGGATATCGGCCACAGTCACACTGCCGCTGCAGTTGACGTCGGGCACGGCCAGGTTGACGGTCACAGTCTGCGGCGTGACCACATCCCGATAGCGCACCGCGGCATCGACCTGCAACGCGCCGCAGGCGGCCAGTTGCGGGTCGATGACGCTGCCCCAGGCCAAGGTCGTGGCAGCGCCGGCCGGCACGTCGCCGTTCCAGGTGAGGGTGTGGCTGTCGGCATGGTAGACCAGGGCGCCGGAGCTGGCCGCCAGCCAGGTGGGCGCGCCCAGCTCCAGCGGCAGGGTCATGGTGGCCTGCACCCCCGGCGCGGGCAGGCCATCGGCGTGGGAGAGGGTCAGCGTGCCGGTGAAGGGGTAGCCCGGCGGCAGCCAGGCGCGGTTGCCCGCCAGGCTCGATGTCACTGCATCGGGCGCGGTCAGGATCGTCGTCAGCGCCTGCAAGGGAACGCTGGGCGCCATCGGGCTGCTCACCGCGCCCGGCATCACCAGATCATAGTTCTCCGGCGCGGCCGCGGCGTTGACCTGCACCGAGAAGAAGCGGCTCTGCTGGCTGCCGGGGGGCAGGTCGGCCAGGTTCCAGGTCAGGGTGTCGCCGTTGTCCTGTCCGCCGCCCGCGCCGACGATCGTCACCAGATCCTGCGGGTAGTCGATCACCACCGTGGGCTGCGTGGTGGTGAAGATGCTGCTGTTGCTGACCGTCGCCGTGTAGTGGAGGGTGGCGCCGGGGGAGGCCACGGTCTCGCTCACCGCCAAGGTCGAGGTGGAGAGGTCGCCGGTGGGGTAGCGCAGCTTCAGCGCCGGATCGCCGAAGAAGATCATGGTGTCGATCACATCGTGGTAGCCAAAGCTGTTCTGGAAGAAATAGACCTTGGCCGCGTCGACCACATCGCCGGCCCGCTCGATCCGCTCCTGGAAGAGCTTTCGGTGCATGCCCTGCTGCAAGACCAGCAGCGCGCTGCCCACGTGCAGGCCCGAGGGGGAGAGGTCGGCGATGGAACTGCGCTGCGGGGCCAGCACCATGATCTCGGCCAGGCTTTGCATGTAGGGATAGCCCTGACTGACGAAGGGGGAGTTCCAGACGAAGTAGCCGGTCAGACAGGCGTTAGCGGTGGTCAACGGCCAGTGGTTGTTAGCGGCTTGCATGCTCGGATCTTTGCGCCAGTAGGCCGCGGTGCCGCCCCAGTTGGTCTGGGAGCCGTGTCCGAACCACTGCAAGAAGAGCGCGCCGTCGTCGAACAGGTCGCGCGTCGCCGCGCGCAGGATGTCGGCGTTGGAGGTGACATGGGTGCCGTTGGGGCAGACCTGCGGCCGGCTGGGATTGTCATAGTACATGCGCCGGTTGGCATAGGCCGCGGGCAGCCACTGCAAGCGTCCGTAGTCGCTGAGCTGCTGGAAGTTGCCGGCGGGATCGCTGCAGTCGTCGGCGACATAGGCTGCGCGCTGCTGCCACAGCCCAGCCGGGTTCAGGCTCGTGCTCTCGTAGGTCAGGACCTTGTCCACCATGGCCGTCACGTCGGCCGCGCTGTTGACGGGGAAGCGGCCGATGGCCATGTCAGGCAGGTAGTCGGCCAGGCTGTCGATGCTGACAAAGCGATTGTCGGCCGGCACCTCGCCCCACCAGGGGTCCACGTCGGTCAGGTAGGGCGGCACCAGGTTGGGCAGGGTCTGGCTGGTGACGCCGTTGAAGTCGTAGTGGCCATCGCCCAGCAGGAGCACATAGCGTGGGGCCGCGGCCCAATGGGCGTCGGCGTAGCTGAGGAAGCTGCGAATCGCCAACGGGTCGATGCGCCCAAAGCTCCACTCGTCGTAGATGTCCTGCACCCGCA
Source organism: Anaerolinea sp. (assembly GCA_014879765.1). Taxonomy (GTDB): domain Bacteria; phylum Chloroflexota; class Anaerolineae; order JAAEKA01; family JAAEKA01; genus JAAEKA01. The sequence goes on from JACSRL010000296.1 coordinate 3,399, forward strand.
CCGTCGCCACCCGCAGGTTCTGGGCCGTCCGCTGGGCCAGCAGCGGCTGCACGGCCCCCTCCAATTGACCGCCCAGCGCGGTAGTGCCGTTGTAGGAGCGCTCGGCGCCCACCACCACCACATAGTCGTAGGCGTTGGCCGCGCTGGCCCAGTTGGTGCGCACATCGCGTTCCACCGCGCCGGGCGCGATCAGCCCGGCCGCGGCGCTCAGGGCGTAGGCCGGGTCGGCCACCGTCTCGTTCCAGGAGACCGCATACGCGCCGCCGTCGGCCTGGGCTGTGACGTCGCTCAACAGCAGGGGATGCTGTGGATCGCGCACGTCCACCACCGATACGGCCGGGTCGCTGAAGCCGACCGCCGTCACCGGGTTGACCAGTGCAGGCAGCCCTTCCACGTAAAGGCGATTGTTGCCAGTCTCAGCCCGGGCCGGGTAGCTCACCTGCACCCAGTCGGGGGAGATCCAGTAGTAGTCCAGACCGGGCAGTTGCGCCAGGGCCGCGGTCAGATGGACGCGGTTGGGCGCGCCGTCCAGCCAGGTCGCGGGGGCCGTGGCGGTGATCATGTGATCCACCGAGCCATCCCACTGAAAGGTTCCCAGCTCATGGCTGTTGAGGCGCAGCAGCGCCGACTGGTCCGGATTGGCCGCGGCATTTTGTCCGCCATGCACCAGCGCCTGGATGCGCACCACGCCGGTGGCGGTGATGGGATGGTCCAGCGCCAGATCGTAGCTGCGGGTCAGCTCCGGCGTGGAAGCATTCACGTAGAGGGGCGTGTCGAAGAAGTGATCGGCGTCGTCTGGCCGCTGGTAGAGGGTGCGGTAGTCCAGGTCATGTTCGATGTGTACCGTCTGGGTGATCACCGAGGGCTCCAGCGTCTCGCCAGGATTGCCAGGGCTTGTGACCGCGCGCGTCCCCATGCGCGGCCCGCTGATGCCGCCGCCGTAGACCAACTGATAGACGTTGTAGTTCTGGAAACGGCCGCCGTCGTAGGGCACGGCGTAGAAGATCACCAGGTCGCCGGGGTCGAAGGCGCCGTCCCCCTGGCCGGTGACCAGGATGTCCACCGGCTGGCCTTTGTAGTAGACCGTGAAGGAGGCCGGGTTCTCGCCGCCGGGGCCGACCGCCACGCCTGCGGCCGCCAGCTCGGCGTAGGTCAGGCGATAGAGGCCCTGCTCGCGGGTGTGGATGCGCAGCGCGCCCGCGCCGGGCAACGCGATGGGCTGGTAGAAGTCGTCGTCCTCGCCGGCCGCGGCCGGCGCCGGGGAGGCGCCCTCCAGCAGACGCACGGCGATGCGCAGATCGGGATGGTAGCGCAGTTGATGGGTGACGGGGTTGTACTGGAAGGGGAAGACGCGCACCGGCAGCACGCGGCGATCGCCCTGCTGCACCGGCTCGCCCGCGATCACCGGCGACGCGGGGTAGAAGGCGTTGACGGTGTAGATGGCAGGGTCGGGCTGATCGATCTGCGGCACCGCGCTGGGCAGCGCGGAGGCCTCCTGGGGCGCGACCGGCCCGTTCAGGTTCAGGTTGGGGGTGGGCGCGGCGGCCACCGTCACCTGCTCCGCCAGGATACGGCTGCCCACCGACTCGAAAGAGAGCTCCCAATCGCCCGACAGGGGCAGATCGAAGGTGAGGCCGTGCAGCGGCAGGCGCGGCGCGCCGGGCGTCGCGTCCAGGGCATAGTCCGCCACCTCGACCCCGTCGGGCAGCAGTTGAAAGTTGGGGGTTTCGATGCGGGCGGAGAGCTGGCTGGCGTCGTCAGCAGCAACGGGCGCCGCAGCGGCGGGGGCCACTCCGGTGATGATCAACAGGCCAACGGCAAGACATCGTCCAATCACAGCGGTTATTTTCTTCACAGTTCACACACCTCATGCTGACAAACGCGCGAATAGCTGCTCAGCCAGCGGAGCAGTTGTCTTGATTATAAGTAACTGCTCAGGCATGGCATTAGAAACCGGGTTTTTGTCTCGCAGACCAAGGTCATGGCGCCATGAAAGGCCGT
>JACSRL010000799.1 GCA_014879765.1 Anaerolinea sp.
TCGGGCCGGTCTCCGACCGAGCCCGCTGTTTTCATCAACGGTTGTGCGTCCCAGCGCATGGATGTCTGTCTACAAGACATCTGAAGTCTTGGGCTGAACAGCTGCGTCTATTCTATCCTGATGACGGTCTCTCGTCAAGGGCGGTTTCGCCGGCAAAGATCAACTGCACCCGCTCGATGCGGGCGACGTTCGCTGCCAGCCCCAGCGCGGTCAGCACCGCATCGGCGCGGCCGGTGGCGCTGGGCTCGCTGCGCAGGGTCATGCCGAGGCGATGCCAGCCCGGCTCTGGCTGGCCTTCGTAGCCCAGGGCCAGCACCAAGGGCCGCAGATCGTATTCCTTGGCGTGGCCCTTGCGCACGCGCTGAGCCATGACCCTCTCCCGCGCCAACAGCGCGTCGACTTTGCCAGACACAGCCGCGGGCGCTTCGTCGCTCTGTACGTCTGTTTGCCAGACGCTGGCCAGAAGCACGGCTTGCAAGGCGGGCGTCTTGAGCGGCGACTCAGCGGCATCCAGCAGGGTCAGGCCCGGCGGCAGGTGCGGGGCGACCTGCGCCAGGAAAGTTTCCGGCGTCAGCGCCTCGGTCAGCAGTACATCGACGATCTCGGCGCGACCGGTGGCGCCCAGCGGCAAGCCAGAGGCGAAGTAGAGCCGTGGGCCGGGATGAAAGCCGCTTGAGTAGGCCAGCGGCGCGCCGGCCCGGCGCAGCGCGCGCTCCCAGGTGCGCACCACGTCCAGATGGCCCACATAGCGCAGCGCGCCATCCTGGCTGAAGGTGATGCGCAGCCGCTGAACCGCCGCGACTTCCGTGGTCGAACTGGGTTTCACAGCGCCGCCTCGTTAGCCGGCAAAGGGCAGGAAGAAGAAGGCCAGCGCCAGAATCACGTAGACGGCCAGCAGCATGGCGCCCTCCAGCCAGTTGGAGCGGCCATCGACCGCGATGAAGGCCGCAATGGCCCCGCTGGCGGTCAGCGCGATCAACTCGAAGTTGTTGAACTCCAGCGTCAGCGGATTGCCCAAGGCCAGCGACAGGAAGACCAGCACTGGCGCCACGAAGAGCGCGATCTGCAAGCTGGAGCCGTTGGCGATGCTCAGGCTGAGGTCCATTTGATTCTTCAGGGCCACCTGCACGGCGACCAGGTGCTCGGCCACGTTGCCGATCAGCGGGATGATGATGATGCCCACGAAGAAGGGGGTCAGTCCCAGGCTTTCGGTGACCGGCTCGATGGAGCCCACCAGGAACTCACTCATCACCGCGATGCCCAGCACCGAGACGCCCAGGATGCCCAGGGCCACGGCCGGGCTCCAGCGGTGGCCGGTGTGCGATGGCTGGACGCCGCCCGGCCCATGCTCCTTGTCCGGCGCCTTGGTGCGCAGCATGTAGACGATGGAGAGAGCATAGATGACCAGCATGACCGCGGCCGTGGTCAGGCTGAGCTCCTCGACCCGCAGGGTGTCCGGCTCGATGGCGGCGTTGAAGATGGAGGGCACGCTGATGGCGATCACGGCCAGGATCAACATGGTGGCGTCCATGCCGGCGTGATCGCGGTTGAAGCGTTGCACGCCATGTTTCAGGCCGCCCAGCAGGATGCTGAGGCCCAGCACCAGCAGGATGTTGCCCAGCACCGAGCCGATCAGCGAGGCCTTGACCAGATCGAGCTGGCCGGCGCGGATGGCGATGATGGTGATGATCAGCTCGGCCGCGTTGCCCAGGGTGGCGTTGAGCAGCCCGCCGAAGCGGGGGCCGACCTTTTCAGCCAGCACCTCGGTGGCCTCGCCTAGCAGACCGGCCAGCGGAATCACCGCCAGGGCCGATGCCGCGAAAATAGCCAATGGTGGCCAATGCAGCAACTCGGCAACAACGGCAATCGGCAGGAAGAGTAGAAGAAAGTAGATTGGGCGCATGGTGTAATGATGGGTGATGAATGATGAATGATGCGTGAAACGTGAAACGTGATGAGTGGCAGTGACTCGTAATGCGTAATGCGTAACTCGTAACCCAGAGTTGGCGGGAGGTGGCGTTCGGTTGCGGGGTTGTGGGGGCGTGGGGTGTTTCACGCGCGACGCGCGCCAGTTGTGTCCCGTGTGTCACGTTTCACGCTTCACGCTTCACGCAGCTCAGAAACGCTTCACATCCTCGCACGCTCCGGGTCACGTTTCACGCATCACGCATCACGTCCCCGGCCTGCCCGCTGGGGCACGCGCGGCCCGTGCTGCGCGGCCAGCTCCGGTGCCATATCTGGATTTACATAAAGCGGAACCGGTGTGATGTCCACCGGCTGGCGCGCTTTGCCGCGGCCCAGCGCGGGACAGCCCCAGGCGTCGTCGGGCACGGCGCGCCGGTAGTGCTTGAACAGCCCCAGGATGCCACAGGAGTAGCAATGCTCGCGGCAGTCGTCCACCACCGCGCCCTTGAGCGAGTTCATGTAGTCCAGCGTCAGGAATTCCTTGCTGACTCCGGTGCCGATGTGTTCCCAGGGCAGCACTTCGTCGATCTTGCGCTCGCGCCGCGCGTACCATTCCGGGTCCAGCCCCTGCTCCTGGAAGGCCTGCATCCAGAGGCTGAAGCGTCGTTGCTCCTGCCAGCCGTCGAATTTGGCCCCCAACTGCCAGGCGCGCTCGATCACGTCGGCCAGCCGCCGGTCGCCGCGGGTCAGAAAAGCCTCCACCAGCGTGTCCTTGGGGTCGTTCCAACTGAACTCGAAGCCCCTGCCGCGGATGCGCGCCTGCAGGTGTTTGAGCTGCGCGTCCAGCGTGGCCGCGTCCTCCACCGGCGCCCACTGGAAGGGGGTGTGCGGCTTGGGCACCAGGGTGCTGACGCCGACGCGCACCTTGGCCTTGCCGCCGATGTGCTTCTTGCCGATCTTCAAGACCTCATGGGCCAAATCGGCGATCGCGTCCACATCCTCCATGGTCTGCGTCGGGTGGCCGATCATGAAGTAGAGCTTGAGGGTGGTCCAGCCGCGGCTGAAGACCTCCTCGGCCGTCTGAAGCAGGTCCTCAGTGGCGATCGGCTTGTTGATCACATCGCGCAGGCGGTCGGTGGCCGCCTCCGGCGCGAAGGTGAAGCCGCTGCGCCGCCGGCCGCGCGCCAGTTGCTCCATCAGGTCCACGGAAAAGCTCTCGATGCGCAGGCTGGGCAGGCCGACGCTGAGCCGCTTGTCGCCGTGGCGGGCCATGATCGCCTCCACCAACTCGGCCACATCGCGATAGTCGCTGCTGCTCAGGCTGAGCAGGCCGATCTCCTCGAAGCCGGTGGCCGCGATGATCTCGTCCACCGCCGCCAGCACCTCCTCCATGGGCCGCCCGCGCACCGGTCGGAAGATCATGCCGGCCTGGCAGAAGCGGCAGCCGCGGGTGCAGCCCCGTTGGATCTCGATGGCCGCGCGGTTGTGTACCGTGTCGATGAAGGGCACGATGAAGTTGGTGACCGGCGGCGGCATGGTGGGCAGAATGCGCTTGTGTACCGTGGGCGGCGCGGCCTCGTCGATCGGCTCCACCTGCGCCACCGTGCCGTCGGCGTGGTAGCTCACCGCGTACAGGTGCGGCACGTAGACGCCCTGGATGCGCGCCAGGCGCTGCCAGAGATCGAGGCGTGCGGCGTGTGGCGTGAAACGTGACTGGGAACCGTCCCGAAGGGAAACGTGATCCCCTTCGTGCTCACCTGCCACCCGCCATTCCTGGTAGGCCGCCAGCACCTCGAAGATCACCTCCTCCCCCTCGCCGATGACCATGGCGTCGAAGAAGGGGGACATGGGCTCCGGGTTGTAGCAGCCGCTGCCGCCGGCGATGACCAGCGGGTGCTCGGCCGTGCGCTGGGCAGCGCGCAGCGGCAGGCCGGCCAGGTCCAGCATGTTGAGCACGTTGGTGTAAAGCTGTTCGTAGGGCAGGCTGAAGCCGAGCACGTCGAAATCGGCCAGGGCGTGGCGTGTCTCCAGGCTGAACAGCGGCGCGTCGGCCGCGCGCAGCTCCGTCTCCATGTCCCGCCAGGGCGTGTAGACCCGCTCGGCCAGCATCTCCGGCCGCTGGTTGATCTGGTCGTAGAGGATGGCCAGCCCCAGATTGCTCATCCCCAGGTCGTAGATGTCGGGGAAGGCCAGGGCGACGCGCAGGGGGGTGGCGTCCCAGTCCTTGATCACCGAATTCCACTCGCCGCCGGTGTAGCGCGCCGGTTTCTGCACGCGCAACAAGGTGCGCTCCAGAAACGCGCTGATCTCGGTGGGGGGCATGTGGGGCTTTTGAGGGCTGGGATCAACTGACATAATATGTAATGAGTGACGAGTGATGCGTGATGCGTGACCGGAAACGTGTGTGCGCCTGCCATGGGCAGCCAACGATACGGATTCTGGGTTATGGGTTGCGCATCACGAGTTACGTTCCGGGGCGGGGTTCGCACCCGTGAATGACAAAGCCGCCCGGACGGGTTGCCGGGCGGCTGGTATTATACATGAAAGGGAGTAGCTGACCAATCGGGCATTGGTCAAATGAGTTTCTTCGTCCGCAACAGGGAACGGTACCGTTGAAGGATTGCGGGCCGCTCAAGAGCTTCGGCAAACTGTTCCAGCCACAGCATGATGTAGCCTTGATCCAGGCGTTTGCCTTCTTTGTCAAGAACGCCATCGATATCCAGCCAGTCCTTGTCGCGTTCCGAGATCGCTTTATGGATAATCAAATCCTCGGCTGTGCAGACCGGAAAGGTCACCCCTTCGTATGTGGTCATGACTGCGCGTTCGATGGTCTCGAACTCATACGGCAGAAATGCCAATCCCAAATCGAGACCCGCGCCGTTGCTGGCGTATAAGGGAACCACGTAGGTGCGTCGAACGAAACTCACGGTATCGGACACGCGAAAGCGGAATTGGGTACCCAACAGATCGACAAATTCACTGATCGACCGTTGGCCAGCCAGCACCTTCAGATCTGCGTCAAGGGTAACACGCGGCCGCCCCCATATCGCGTTGGCAATGCCGCCGATAACCACGTGTTGGATATCATGTAGAGCGAGGAATTGCTGGATCTCATCCAGCGCCTGGAGTGGTTTCTCCATGGGATGTTATGCTCCGCAGCCGTTCCAGCCGCTTATGGAGTTGAGACCAGTGCTTAGCATTCTGTTCGAGAAATACAGGGTTATCGGTGTCACTTAGCCCCGCGGCCAGGTTGCACAGTTCAAAGTACTGCCGTAAGCTTTCCTTCGTGCTCATTTGCGCCAGGGTATGCGCCTGCTCTTGGGCCTCCCACACGTTGAAAGCAGCATATCCCTCGAGTATCTCACGCAGGGTGGGCGAGGACTGTTGGCGTTGCGGGGCAGATGGGTACTCAGTCATGGTTTGAAATCTCCACGGCCAGTATACCACATCCGACCCGTTTCGGCACATCTGCACCTGCACGCTACCA
>JACSRL010000342.1 GCA_014879765.1 Anaerolinea sp.
CGGGGGCCAGGGCGATCAGCCGGTGGGAGAGCAGGGTGTTGGGCGAGCGGGTGATGGCGTCGAAGTCGAGGTGCAGCCCTACCCGTTCGCCAGCCTGGCGCGGTCCGGTAAACAGTTGCTCCAACGGCGTCTGGGCGCCGATCTTGGCCTGCATATAGGCCCTGAAATCCTCGCCGGCCGCGGGGATGCGCTCATTGAGAAAGAAGGTGCGGTAGCGCACCGTGACTGGCTCGCCTTCCCACTGCGCCAGAGCCAGTTGTAAATGACGTTTGCCGATGTAGCACCAGGGGCAGGTGGTGTCGTAGAAGAGATCGATTTGCATGGGAACCTTAGATGGAGTTGTGTAGGCGAAAAATTCGCCCGAAATAGCCGAGCATAGCGATCGGCCTGGCTGAATGGAGCAATAGCTATTCCAGCATTCACGAGTTACCGGTTGATCCTTGGCTCCGTAGCCTGGGAGTTGAATCGCACCAATTTCACCCAGTCGATCTTGCCGTCAACACAGAAGTCGGTCTCGAATTCTCTGGCGAAACGAGTGATCATGGCCCAGTAGGATTCGATGAACTCGTCGTTTCTCTCTCTGGCCTTATGACCCAGCGGTTCGATGATATCTGTGTACAGTTCGCTGCTGCCTGAAATGAACGCCCAAAACCGTTGGCCGCAGAACTTGAAGTAGTCTCCTTTGTCGGGCTTGTCGTCTTTGCCGTAGCAGCAGCCGTTCACAGCCACGATGTGTAGCTGTGAGTTGCTGGTTCGAAGGGTGCGTTGGGCAGCCTTGAAATCCGAGACCATCTTCGCAATCTGCGAGCTATTGCCCCAATTGGGGCCGGATTTGATAGCTACGATGTTTCTTCTCCCATCAGCATCGAACTCGAGATCGATACCGGTGATGCCAGACTTCCACCCGCCATGTACTTTGCCGTTGATAAAGATAGCAAGTTGTTCGAGCCAATCGCCAAAGATCGTCTCCTCGTTCGAGGAGATATGTGCATCTACCAGGCTCTTGACAAACTGCTCAGGCGTGAACAGGTGTTTTGCTTTGAACAAATATGGATTCTTGCGCTTAAGCACCTTGGTCAATTTCAGGTTGTCGAGGCTTTGTATCCGTTTCTGGTGAAAAGTGTCTATGTTTTGCTCAACATACCGCACTACGTCGTTGAGGTCTAATTGGTTCATGTACAACCCTCTCAGCAAGTTCGGTGGAATGTCCGCATCTAAGACGCGGTGCCAGTTAGCGCCTGGTATTCCTCTTTTTCATCGGCAATCATCAATGGCAGGCCGATTTGGATCTCAGAGACCCTGTCGGTAGCGGTTGTGACGTTTTCGGGGCTTAACTCAACGCCCACGAAACTACGGCTTAGTTGAAGCGCCGCAACAGCCGTTGTCCCAGAACCTATGAATGGGTCAAGGACAACATCACCGGGTTGGGTGAACAGCCTGATAAACCACTTGGGCAGATCAACGGGGAAGGCGGCGCTATGGTTCCTGTTGTAGCACTCTGTGGCCATGTGAATGACGTTGTTAGGATACACCATCTCGCGTCCTACCCAGTTTGAGACGTTCTTTCCAAAGCCGCTACCCACCCTTGATTCATCACGCGTCAGGTCGGCTTGACTCAGCTTGGCCAGCCTGTCCTTGGCCCAGTCACCAACCGGAACCATGACCGTCTCCTGATACATATTGAAGGTCTTCGACTTGTTAAACTGGATCAACCGTTCCCAGTTATCCCGAAACCGATTGGGCCACTTACCAGGATGAGAATTCTTTTTATGCCACATGAACTCCTCAGTCCACAGCCAGCCTTGCCTTCTCATCTCCAGAATCAGCTCAATGACGTATGTGTGCCTTTCGCCATCGACGACACGTTCCTTTATGTTCAGAATGAACGTGCCAGTTGGCTTCAACACGCGCAAAAACTGCTCCGCACGTGGCATGAACCATGCCACGTACTTGTCTGGACTGATGCCTCCGTAGGTATTCTTACGTTGATCTGCGTATGGTGGTGATGTGAAAATCAGGTCGATCGAATTGTCAGGCAGTTCCTTGAGCACTTCGCCGCAGTCGCCAAGTAAAATCTTGTTCAGAAAATCCATCTTCTGCTCCACACATAGACTACGATATCGAGTTACTAACGCCGGAGAACAACGTGACGATGATGTCTCTCCAGACTTCAATCTGGAAGGGCGCTGCCGCCATTCTACACCAATACGTTACTACCGCCAGATTCCTGTTACGCCGGTTGGCCCTGCTGCGCTCTGTTATGTTGAGCGCAGCAGAAGCATCCCTTTGTCTGGCAGATCGTTGATCTCAGCGGCTGTTCATGGGGTCACACGAGGTGATTCTGTATGGCGATAGCGGCCGCCTCGGTGCGCGATGACGCCTCCAGCTTGGAGAGAATGCTGCTGACATGGAACTTGATGGTGGAGCGGCTGACGATCAGCTTGTCGGCGATCTCCGGGTTGGTCAGGCCGGAGACCATCAACGACAGCACTTCACGCTCCCGCTCGGTCAGATCGAAGCCGATCTTGGGCGGGCCATGCGCGGCGATGTTGGCCTGGATCAGCACCTGCGCCGCCTCTGGGGCCAGCGTGGGTTTGCCCGCCTGAGCAAAGCGAATCGCCGTTGCCAGCTCGTCAGCCGTTACATTCTTCAGCAGATAGCCGATCGCGCCAGCCTGCAGCGCATCCTGCACCAGATCCCCCTCCTTGAAGCTGGTCAAAGCAATTACCCGGATATCGGGACATCGCTGGCGAATCGCCCGCGTAGCCGTGGCCCCGTCCATGTTGGGCATCACCAGGTCCATCAACACCACATCTGGGCGCAGATGGGCGCATTTCGCCACCGCCTCCGCGCCGCTGGAGGCCTCGCCCACCAACTCCAGATCGTCGAAGGCCATGAGAAATGTGCTCAAACCACTGCGCACCACCGCGTGGTCGTCCACCAACATCACCCGAATCGGTTTGATTGTATTCATCATCGCTATGTCTCCGATGCATAGAGGCCGCAAAGCTGCGAGAAATCGGCGCGCCCATTCTGCCATAGGCGCCTGGCGCTTGACCAGTACGTTGACGCCTTGAGTTGAACCATTCCCAAACCACTGTTATTATAATCGCGATTTGACCTATCGCCAATCGTTTCGACTTCAAGTTCTGTGTCGTTTAAGACTCCCTTAAGACAACCCACAGCCACGCTTAAAGACCTGCACAGCCCAGGCTGATAAGATGGATGTTGGCGGCGCAGTGACCGCCGCACCTGGTCCAAGGAGATCATCCATCTATGCACAAGCTTATTCCCGCACTGATCATCTTCACCCTGCTGTTCAGCGCCACGGTCGGCAGCGCATCGGCCGACGCCAGCGCACCCAACACCCCTATCAGCATCGAATGCGACGGCGGCGTATGCACGGCCGAGATCGGCCTGAAAGGCGTGTCGCCCCTGGCCCGGCTGGGCGCAGCGCTGGGCATTGCCGCCTGGCAGAGCCGCCCCAACGCGCTGCCGGCCGGCGCGCATCTGACCATCGACGACGACCTTTCCCTGACCCTGCCTATCGGCGAGATCGTGCTGCCCAAGGCGCAACTGGACGTGGAACTGGGCGAGGGCAGCCGCATCCAGCGCCTGAACGGCACAGCCCAACTGCCCCTTCCCAGCCTTGCCGCCCTGGGCGACCAGAGCCTCACCCAGCCGGCCAGGGCCGCGGTGGGCCTGGAGCTGGGCAAGAACCTGGGCCATCTGGCCGCGTCGCTGGACCCGGAGCACCGTTACCTCTTCTTCGACATCTCCTCCGGCCTGGAGATGACCGTTCAGGGCGCCGAGCCTGACGACGCGCTCAACCTCCTGGCGCCGGCCGGGCAGAAGCTCAGCCTGATCATCGATACCGAAGAGCCGCTGGTCTACCTGGCCGGCAACGTCAACGTCAACCCGGCCGGCGAGCTGCTCCTGGCCGGCCCGCTGCAAGAGCTGCCCGGCGCCCTGGCCCTGCTGCCCGACACGCTGCTGGCGCGCCAGCGCGGCCAGTTGACCGTGGCCGGCCTGGCCGGCAAAGAGGTAGACAACTACCTGAAGCTGGGCGGCGCGTGGTCAGTGGAAGCGGGCGGGCTGAGCCAATGGCTGGGCATCCAGGCCAAGCCGCTGGCCGTGCAGGGTCTGGTGACCCTCAGCGCGGACGGCGTTCTGCTGGACGGCGTCGTGCGCTCCAGCATCGAGCCAGACAAGCTGCTGGACAGCAGCCTTCAGTTCACCCTGTTCATCCCCCTGCGCGGCAACCTGCTGGATGCCTTTGTCCAGGCGCGCGGCCAGGTAGCCGTTCCCGTGGCCCACATCGACGCCGATGCCAGCGTCCGGCTGGAGGCGCGCGGCGCCGTGGCTGCCATCGGCGACGCGTTGACCCCCGGCACGGCCCACGCCGGCGCGGCTCAAATCGAGAACGAAACGAGCGTGCAGCGCACCCCCTCTGTCCTGCAAGAGGCCGCCGCGGCCATCGGCCGGCAGGCCGCCAACGGCGCGCAGGCTGTCAAGGGCCTGACCGCGGCCGGCGGCGCATGGTTCTCCACGCTGCCCAAGATTCGCCTGGGCCAGGCCGCGGCCGCGCCGGCGCAGTAGCCCCTTGGGCGCTGGGCAGATCGGTGGTAGAATGCCCCGCCATGCCCGCACACATCCTGATCGTTGACGACGATACGCTGATGCGCCGCAGCACCGCCCTGCAACTGGAACAGGCCGGCTATCGCGCCAGCACGGCCGGCAGCGCCGAAGACGCGCTGGCCCTGGCACGGCGCGATCCACCCGACCTGATCCTGTTGGACATCGGCCTGCCCGGCATGGACGGCCTGGAGGCGCTGCGCCTTTTCCGGCAGGCCGCTGACACGCCGGTGATCTTCGTCTCGGCCCGGCGCCGCGAGCTGGATACCATCCTCGGCCTGGAGTTGGGCGCCGACGACTACGTGACCAAGCCCTTCAACCCCGATGTGCTGCTGGCGCGGGTCAAGGCGGTGCTGCGTCGCGGCGCAGTCCAGCCGGCCGGCGCTGCTGAGCAGGAAACGCTGACCGTGGGCGATCTGGCGGTGAACCCGGCCGCCCACACCGTCGCCATCGCCGGCCGGCCGGTGGAATTGACGGCGCGCGAGTTCAGCCTGCTGCACGCGCTGGCCCTGGAGGCCGGCAAAGTGCTCTCCATCGACGATCTTCTGGCCCGCGTCTGGGGCGCTGAGTTCAGCGGCGAGCCGCAGGCGGTCTACGTGCATGTGCGCTGGCTGCGCGAGAAGATCGAGGAAGACCCCAACCGCCCCCGGCGCATCGTCAACGTGCGCGGCGTCGGCTACAAGCTGATGCCGCACGACCAGGCGACCCCATGCGAACCCTGCGCAACCAACT
>JACSRL010000463.1 GCA_014879765.1 Anaerolinea sp.
GTGCCGGGGATGGCGTGTTTTTGGCCGTCCGCGCCGGTGTACTCGTTGTTCAGGCTGTCCTTGCCGCTGATGAAGGGCGCGCCGAAGGCCACGGCCGCGTCGTAGCAGCCCTGCACGCAGCGCACCAGGCTGCCCAGCCGATCGGGCAGGTTGGGATTGCCCCAGGAGAAATTGTCCAGCAGCGACACCTGATCGGGATCCGCGCCCACGGCCACCGCGTTGCGCATGGCCTCGTCCACCGCGGCCCAGGCCATGCAGTAGGGGTCGAGCGCGGTGTAGAAGGGGTTGGCGCCGACCGCCAGCGCCACGCCGCGCACAGGGTCACTGTTCACCGCTGACTGGCTGCCAGCCACAGCCCGCTGCAGCGCGTCCAGGGGCGCCAGCACGGCGGCATCGCTGGGCCCGGCGTTGGCCGCGCCCAGGAAGGGCTTGACCAGGGCGCCGCCCTGCACCTCATGATCGTACTGGCGCACGATGGCCTCTTTGCTGCGGGTTTCGGGCAGAGCCAGCAGCGCGAGGAGAGCCTCGGAGCAATTGTCAATTGGCAATTGACAATTGGCAATTGGCAATTGCAGAGGGCGCCACTCGGCCTTCAGGTGCCGCCGCGGGATGCCGTCGTGCAGGAAGTGGACATCCACATCGCCCACCAGTTGATCGTGGTAGAGGATGCGCAGCCGGCCGTCGCCGGTGAACTCACCCAGGGCGGTGGCTTCCACGTCCAGGCCAGCGCAGATGGCCTGGACGCGCGGCCAGTGGGCCGGCGGCACGGCCAGCACCATGCGCTCCTGCGCCTCGCTGAGCCAGATCTCCCAGGGGCGCAGGCCGGGATATTTCAGCGGCGCACGTTCCAGATGCACGACCGCGCCCAGCTCGCTCCCCATCTCGCCCACAGCTGAGGAAAGCCCACCCGCGCCGCAGTCGGTGATGGCCGTGTACAGCCCCGCGTCCCTGGCCTGCAAGACCGCCTCCAGCACCTGCTTCTCGTGGATGGGGTGGCCGATCTGCACCGCGCTGCCGGCGATCGCGCCGGTCTGGTGATCCATCTCCATGGAGGAAAAGGTCGCGCCGCGCAGGCCATCGCGGCCAGTGCGGCCGCCGATGACCACCACAAGATCGCCGACCTGCGGGTCGGTGCGGTGTGAGCCGTGGGGCAGGATGCCCAGAGAGCCGCAGAAGACCAGCGGGTTGGCGGTGTAGCCCTCGTCGGTGAAGATCGCGCCGTTGACCGTGGGGATGCCCATCTTGTTGCCGTAGTCCTCGATGCCGGCCACCACGCCGTCGGCGATGCGCCGTGGGTGCAGGACGCCGGCCGGCAGCCGCCCCCAGGGCAGGTCGCGCGGGCCGAAGAAGAGGATATCGGTGTTGGCAATGGGCCGCGCGCTGACGCCGATCACATCGCGCACCACGCCACCCACGCCGGTGTTGGCCCCGCCGAAAGGCTCCAGCGCCGAGGGATGGTTGTGGGTCTCCACCTTGAAGGCCAGGTCGAAATGCTCGTCAAAGGCCACAATACCGGCGTTGTCCACGAAAGCCGAACGCACCCACGGCTTGGCCACCCGCTCCGTCGCCGCGCGGATGTAGCTCTTCAGCAGGCCGTCGATGCGGTGAACGGTGATCGGATGCGCCTGCTCTGGCCGGTCTCCGACCGTGCCAGCCACCACTTGCTCTGGCCGGTCTCCGACCGTGCCAGCGGCCGGCCCCGAATAGTCGATCACCGCCTTGAACGTCTTATGCACACAATGCTCCGACCAGGTCTGGGCCAGCATCTCCAGCTCCACATCGGTCGGCTCGCGGCCCTCGGCCTGATAATACGCCTGGATCGCCTGCATCTCGGCCAGGTCCAACGACAGCCGCCGCTCCCGGCTGATGGCCAGCAGCCCGGCCTCGTCCGCCTCCCGCAGCGGAATCACCTCGACCGTAGCCACGTCGCCCGTCACACCCCACGTTTCACGCCTCACGTTCTCCACAAACGGCGGCGCAGCCAGCTCATTCACATGATAGCGCTGGATCACCTCATTGGCCAGCAGCCCGCGGGCGATCCGCTCCACCTGGGCCGCGTCCAGCACGCCGGTCAGGGTGTAGCGATGACCGGTGGCCGCCTGGCGCAGCCCCTGGACACCGATCATGGCCGCGCCGGCCAGCAGGCTTTCGGCCACGCTGTCGGTCACGCCGGGCAGCAGCGTCACCTCCACCGACCAGACGCCCGGCCGCGGCGCATCGGGTTCACTGGCCGCCAGCGGCCGCCACACGGCCCGCTCGACCACTGGATCGTGCAGCAGCTCATCCACCAGCCGCTGCACTGCGTCCGCATCCAGGCCCTGGCCCGCGTCCGCGGCTGCATCGCCGCTCAGAAAATAGAGATCGGTGACCGTCACCGACTGCACGCCCGCGACGCCCAGCGCCTCCACCTGCCCCAACAGCCCCAGCCCGCGCGCGTCCGGCAATCCCGGCTTGACCGACACTTCGATGCAGTAGATCATGGGACATTCCTCGATCGGTGAACGGTAAACAGTGAGCAGCAAGTGGTGAGTAATGAGTGATGAACTGTTCACCGTTCACTGTTCACTGCTCACCGCGGTCCCGCCTGATAGTTCGGCGCTTCCTTGGTGATGAAGATGCTGTGCGGGTGGCTTTCGATCAGGCCGGCATTGGTGATACGCACGAAGCGCGCCTTGCGGCGCAGATCCTCCAGGCTGGCCGCGCCCACGTAGCCCATGCCGCTGCGCAGGCCGCCGGTCAGTTGGAACATGTAGTCGGCCAGCGCGCCCTTGTAGGGCACCTGGCCCTCGATTCCTTCCGGCACCAGCTTACCAAAGGTGCCCAGGTTGGCGCCGTCCGATCTCGCTGCGGCTTCGCCTGCTCGATCAACGCTCTGGGCCGTGGCGTAGCGGTCGCTGGCGCGGCCCTTCATCGCGCCCAGGGAACCCATGCCGCGGTACTCTTTGAAACGGCGGCCCTCGTAGATCACCAAGTCGCCGGGCGATTCCTCCAGGCCGGCCAGCAGCGAGCCCAGCATCACCGCGCTGGCGCCGGCCGCCAGCGCCTTGACCATGTCGCCCGAGTACTTGATGCCGCCGTCGGCGATCACCGGCACGCCAAGACGCCGCGCGGCCTGGGCGCAGTCCGCGATGGCGGTCATCTGGGGCACGCCCGCGCCGGCCACAATGCGCGTGGTGCAATTGTGGACAGCGATGCGGCCTGCGACATAGGTATGATCTTCAGCTACCTCCAGGTTGAAGACCGGATACGCCACCACGGCCAGATGCTCAACCGACCGTACTGACGTGTAGATGAAATCGTCGTCGCACCAGTAGCTCTGTTTCAGATTACGATTAGGAACGATAGGAACGTTCAACTCAGGAAAATCCTGGGCAAAGCGAGCAACCTGTGCCCCGCTCAATCGAACGCGGTAGACGGTATGCCACGTTGGGTGGTTTCTTGTGCCAGTCTGGACCCCCGGCATGAAACCCAGGCGCATAAAAATGTCGGCAACTTGATGCGCCAGGCTTGCAGATGTCGTCGCGTATTCGATTCGCCCATCGGCAGCGACATGTCCGTCGCCTCGCATCAAGCCGATCAGGAGTTCACGCAGCAGGTGATCTGGTTGATCGATCACTTCACTGGGTAGTTTCTTGCCATGTGCTGGTCCACGCACCAGTGACTCAAAGAAACAACCAAGCGCATGGCTGTGTAGCAACACCTGAGTGGACAGGCGTCCCTGATGGTGATGAACCAGGGAACCGCCGCGATAGCCAAACACCTCAGAGGCTAACTCCAGCACATCTTCCTGATAAGTTGTTTCCTGGCTGTGAAAAGCAAAGCGTGCTTGCCGGTTGTTTTTTGCGCCAGCCGGATACCCCTCCGCGGTGTAGTAACCGATCAAGCGCATAAGACGGTGATCAAGGGAGATGAACCGATTCAGCCGAGCCGGTTGCATTGTTCGATCATAGCCAACGTCTTCCAGATGTATCTCGACTTCGGCCTGGAGCCTGTCATCCACCGCGCGCACGCCCTTGACGATGGAGCCGATTACCCGCTCTGTGGTTCCGAAGCGCTGTGCCAGATCCCGGTAAGTCTCTGGATTAGGGTTTCCACTTGGCTTATTGGCCCAGATAAACTGATCATCATGCTGATAGTGCGGAACGTATTCCAGCAGGTCATAGATCACGCGCCTGGTTTCATATCTTGGTCGCGGTATCGCTACTATGTCGCCGGGCTCCAATTGCTCAGCCGCAGTCCAGTGCAGGCCGCGGTTGTACTTCGGCTTGTCGAAGAAATATCGCGGACCGTACTTTTTTTTGCGGTCTGGCGATGCGGCAATTGTCAGCGCAAGCATCGGATGATTTGGAGTAACGCTCAGGGGCTCGCCTACACCGTTAATGGTGAACTTCAACAAGTCTCCCGAATACTCGCGTTGATATACCTTGGTAACGATGCGAGGAATACCACGATGTGTGCGCACACTGTCACCGACCTTGATCTGAGAGATCGGTTGCACTGACCCATCGGGCAACTGAATCGGCGTGGCTCCATCGAAACAAATGCTCCCCGCTCCGACTCCAACCTTCACTACATCCGCGCCCGCCTCCACCAGCGCCTCGACCCCCTCGGCCGTGACCACGTTGCCGGCCAGCACCGGCAGCTCGGGCGCGATCAGCTTGATGCGCCGGATGGCTTTGAGCACGCCGGCCGAGTGGCCGTGGGCCGTGTCCACCGCGGCCGCGTCGACGCCGGCATCCAGCAGCAGTTCCAGCCGCTCGTCCAGCTCCGCGCCCACGCCCACGGCCGCGGCCACCAGCAGGCGGCCCCGCTCGTCGGTGGCGGCGTTGGGGAAGTCCAGCTTCTTGAGGATGTCCTTGTAGGTGATCAGCCCCTTGAGGTTGAAGTCGTCATCCACCAGCGGCAGCTTCTCGATGCGGTACTGGTGAAGGATCGCCTTAGCCTCCTCCAGCGAGGTGCCCACCGGCGCGGTGATCAGGTTCTGGCCGGTCATATAGGCGGTGACCGGCGCGGCGCGGTCGGTGGCGAAGCGCACATCGCGGTTGGTGAGGATCCCCACCAGCTTGCCGTTGTCGGTGACGGGCAGGCCGGAGATGTGGTAGCGGGCCATGATGGCCTCGGCGTCGCCCAGGGTGTTGTCGGGGCGCAGCGTGATGGGGTCGACGATCATGCCGGCCTCGGAGCGCTTGACCTTGTCCACCTCGTCGGCCTGCGCGGCCGGGCTAAGGTTGCGGTGGATGACGCCGATGCCCCCCTGGCGGGCCAGCGCGATGGCCAGCCGCGCCTCGGTGACCGTGTCCATGGCGGCCGAGAGCACGGGGATGTTCAGGCGGAGTTTGTCGTGCAAGTGGGTG
>JACSRL010000096.1 GCA_014879765.1 Anaerolinea sp.
GCCAGGCGGCCGATGAAGGCGTCGTAGTTGGCGAAGAACTGGTCTACGTCGGTGGTGTAGATGTTCAGCTGCACGATGTCGGCCAAGCTGAGCCGGCTGCGGCCAGCAGCGTCTCCAGGTTGTCCAACGCCAGGCCGATTTGGCCGCGCATGTCGCCGGCATGGACAGCCGCTCCCGTTTCATCGTTGGCCGCCTGCCCGGAGCAGTAGAGAATGCGCTGCACGCCGCGCACCTCGTTGGCCTGCACATAGCCAAATTCGTCCTGCCGTTGCCAGGGGTTGATCATTCGTCGCTCCATTTCTGAATCTCCTCGTCAGGTTGGTGGCATGTAGGTTGCCTGAGAGATATGTCATGGGCGTGCGGCGTATTCACTTTCTCGCAGAGGCGAGAATCGCTTCAATCGGGTAGACAAGCCCATCTTCCCCGACATAGGGTTGCAGAGCGGCGCTGACTTCCTCGATGAGGCTGGCGCGGGTTTGCGCATCCACCTGTTTACCGATCAGCGCTCCATAACTTCGCACCAAATGTGCAGGAGAGAGAAAGCGCACGGCGCCCACGGTCGGCAGGACAGATACCAGGTTGTATCCCGCTTCATGGATCAGGCCATGGACGATTTCCGGGTCGCCTAAGATATGTTGCCTGACGAACCCGGCGGCTTCGTCTGCCCCGAAATGGCGCTCCCAGCTTTCTTTCATCGCTGTCTGTCCGGGGCACTGGTTCATCGCGCCCCAAACAGCCAGAGCCATACGCCCGCCTGGCCTGAGAACCCGGCGCATTTCTTTCAAAGCAGCTACCCGATCTGGAAAGAACATCAGCGCAAATGTGCTAAGAACGGCATCAAAGGTCTCATCCGCAAAAGGGATGGCGCAGACATCCCCTTCACGCCACTCGATTGAACTGACCGACAACCAATCCAACGAGAGCGCGCGGGCGACAGAAAGCATTTCTGAATTCAGATCAAGACCAACAACACGGCCGTTTACCCCCACCGACTTCGCCACATAGCGCGTCAGCGCCCCCGTGCCACAGGCCACATCCAGAACATGATTTCCTGGCCGGAGTCTGACCAGGGCGACGACGGGAGATATCCACTCTTCAATCATAGCAGGAACAAAAATATGCTCGTAGATTTCCACCCAACTCCCAGCAATTTGCCACTCATTTGGTTCGATCATTTCGGATCTCCTCACATGGCAGACAGTCCCTCTGGTTTTGCCGTCACGGCCCGCGCCAGATGCTCTGCATGGCGATTGCGGTGCGGCCTGGATAGCTGAAGCCGAACCCGTCTGCGTTCACCTGGAGAGTTTGGCTCGAATAGTGCTCCTCGCGCTTGGCGATCAGCCCGCCCGGCAGCAGGAGTGTGGCGTGATGCTCTGTTCCCGAGATCGGGTTGCGGATCGGCTCGAACACGACATCGACTGCCTCCCCGGCGCGGAAGTGGCTCCGCTTGCCTTCGTACTCGACTTCGAGCGCGGCCGTGCGCACCTCTATCCCGGCAGTGACTGTGGACATGAAGATGCCGATCGGCCCGCCCGCCTTGCCGGTGGCAATCGCTGCCAGGGCCGCACGCTGTTCGCCCTGGGCGCGGCCGTCGAGATAGACCACGGCACGCCCGTTGCCCTCATGCAGGGGGCCGGGCCAGATGGCGGCCACGATCCAGCGCAGTCCGTCCAACGCCACGGCGCCATATTTCCCCTCCACCACGCGATAGGCCAGCGCGGCTTCGCAGGTGCCGTGCGTGGGCGGGGCATTGAACGAGCAGGGGCAGCCGTAGTTGCAGTTGCACGCCATCAAGTGCTCGATCTTGAGCTTCCACTTGATCGGTTTGCCCATCCTACATCCCTCTCATCAAGTGCATTGCGTGTTCCAGCGGAATCCACCCGGCTGCGATCCCGATCCCGCCGAGGATCAGCGCGACGCCGACGCTCCAGGCGAACTGCGCGCCCCACGGCGCCACCTTCTCCGCCAGGATGACCAGGGCGCTGGCCAGCATCCACAGCGGGTTCATCATCCCCAGCGCGATCAGCGCCAGGGTGAGGCCCCAGCAGCAGCCCAGGCAGTAGAGGCCATGATGTGCGCCCATCTGCACCGCGCCCGCCAGACCGTCGCGCCAGTGTCCCATAAAGAACTGGAGCGGCTCGCGACAGTAGCCGAGACAAGCCATCTTCCAGCGGGTGAACTGGTAGATGCCCGCAACGATGAGCGCGCCGCCGGCCAGCATCCGCCCCCAGGGGCTTATCGTCACCCAGCCGCCGCTGGCCTGGTCGGCCAGGGCGACGCCGGCCCCCGCCAACATCCAGACGCCGAAATAGCCGCCGACAAAGAGGGCGGTGGGGGCGACCACGAACCCGACCTGCGCGCGGGAACGCGCCACAGTGGCGAAGATCAACACGGCCGGCGTCACCGCAGGCAGCATCATCGCGGCCATCATCGCCGTCCACAGCGCCGTGAAGCCGGCGATGTCGCCCGGCATGGCGGCGCCGGTGCGCAGGCTGGCAACCCAGGCGAGCGCGGAGGCGGCCAACAATCCGGCGCCAATCAGGTGTTTTGTGAAGATGGATAGCTGAAGTTGATCAGACATTTGTAACCTCAATGTCGGACGCTTACCCCTTATCCGCTGGCCTCGAACGCCAACTTCAGCGGGATCGCCCGCGCCAGCGAGTCACCCACCGGCGACGAACGCTCACAGCGCTCAGCCAGATAGGCGATCTGCTCTGGCGTCGCGCCTGGTGCAACGATGCGCACGGTGTAGGCAATGCGGTCGTAGCCCGCCCCCGGCGCGCCTTCCAGCCCCAGATACGAACGCACGTTGAAATGCCCGGTTGCCTCCACTGAGAGCGACTCGATGGGGATGCCGAGGAACGAGGCGTGCATGGCCACCAGGTCCACGTCGCACGCGGCCAGGGCGGCCAGCACCATCTGCATCGAGTTGAAGTCATCGTCGCCGCCCAGGTGCGCCACCTTGTCGCCAAACTCGACCCGCGAGCGCGAGCCGCCGACCCAGTGGGCGGTCAGAACCGGGTTCCGGTCCGCTTTGCTTGCATCCTGCGCCGCCATCTCCCGGAATGCCCGCAGTTCGGCAACGTCAACGTCGTTGATGAGGAACTCTGTATTCATGTGGCCTCCTGAATGTAGACACCGTGAACGATGCGGGCGTCAGCAGCCTTTACAACGGCTTGCGCGCGCGCAGGCTGATGCCCTGCGTCCCAAACTCCAACGCATCCGAGGGATCGGGTGCATCCACGTAGCTGTTGTACCGAAAGACGATCTGACCAGCTTCGAACCCGGCAGCGCGCACGGCGCTGAGCAGCTCTATATCCAATAGAGCTCCGGCAATTCAACCCGTCCACAGCGAGATGTCGTCCAGCGCATCGGCGGGCACCGCGCGCTCCACCAAGATGTCGCCGATCTGAAGGCGGCCGCCTGGCTTGAGGATGCGGCGCCATTCAGCCAGCGTGGCTGCCTTGTCGAGCATCATGTTGAGCACGCCGTTGCTGATCACCACGTCGGCGAAGTCGTCGGGCAGGGGCAGCGCCTCGGCCAGCCCTTCACGGAACTCGACGTTGGTCGCGCCCATCATGGCCGCACCGGCGCTGGCTTTCTTCAGCATCTCCTCGGTCATGTCGAAACCGATCACACGCCCGGTTGGCCCTACGAGTCGCGCGGCGATGAGCGAGTCGAAGCCGGCGCCGGCGCCGATGTCTACGACGGCTTCACCGGGGTGGATGGGGCCAAGCGCAAAGGGGTTGCCGGTGCCGGCAAAGGAGGCGATGTTGGCTTCGGGCAGGCCGGCATAGAGTGCTTCGTCGTAGCCCAGGATGGCGATCAGCCGCCGGCCGGTGTGGAAATGGTAGCCTTTACCGGGGTCGAGGGCGACGCTGGCGTACTCCTTCTTGATCGCGGCCCGCAGATCGTCGGGCGAGATGTTCGGGACCTGCTGTTGCGCAGACATAGTCTCCTTCCTTTCCTGATTCACAAACCACTTGGCATTGCTCCAGGCGCCATCGTGTGAGACGCAATGGTTTTCTCACTGTAAACTGACCGCAGCGAGGACAGACCACAAATCGTCCTGCACCCCGGCAGCGCGGGCATTCGTCGTGGACCACATGCGTTGGCCCGGCTTCATAATAGTAGGGTAGGAGGCGCACGGTCGCTACCTGCCCCGTGCTTTGACAGGCTGTGCAGTCGTGGAAACGCGCCATGTCACCGCACTGCGGACAACGCGCTTGTCTGGATTGTTTCATTGCAGCTCCCGTCCACACCATGTGTATGACATTCGAACTCATGGTGAACTCCTTGTTAGCGTCTGCTCAACTGCTGCCATTCTTCACCACCGGCAGCCCCGCGTCGATCCATGCCTGCACACCGCCCTCCAGCACGCTCACGTCCGTGAAACCCATATCGTGCAGCAGTTTTCCGCCCATCGCCCCCAGCGGCCCCAGAATGCAGGTGGTGATGATCGGGCGGTTGCGGTCAGCCAGGCGCGGGTCGCGCCAGCTTTCCGGCACTTCGCTGTCGGCCAGATAGGTCAGCGCGCCGTAGGAGAGGTTCACGGCGCCTGGCACGGTGCCGGTCGCGACGATATCGGCGGCGTCGCGCACATCGATCACCAGTGTGTCAGGTTGCTCCGTCATCCGTTGCCGCGTCGCTTCCGGGCCAAGCGATGGGATGGCGGCCGCAGCGGTGGCCGCCATTTGACCAAATGTGACAGCGCCGTTGGTGCGAGTGACCGGCCCACGAGTGATGGCGGTCGGCGCTTCGAGGACGCCGAATTGCTTGATGCTGAGCTTGCTGAGGCCAGGGGTGCTGTGGAGCATGGTCTCCAGATCGCGGGCGAAGGCGGCGGCAGCGTCGGCCTCGGCAAAACAGTAGATGCCGCCCGCCTCCTTCTCTGTCTCATTCATCAGCCAGATTTTCCAGTTCAGATCGGGAATGCCGGCGATGGGCGCTGCGCTGGACTGGCAGAACGCCTCATATTCGGCGCGCGTGCTGCTGAAGTTGAAGTTGACCTGCAACATGTGTGCTGTCATCAATGACCTCCTACGGTTGTGGTGAGCGAGAGTCCAAAGCAATGTCAGCATTGAAGCACAAAGACAATGAGCGGGGGTATCATTTTTCGATACAGAAACTCACTTTGCCGAGGGATTGTTGCGACGATGAAAGGGTATTAGTGGCGATTGACGCGGATGTGATTCAGGCATAGAATTCCGCGTGGTGGGGGTCGGGGTGCAAACTCCGTTCCGCAAGGCTTCTCGGTCTCCAGCATGGTGGACAGGCCAGCATACTGCAGGTTTGTGATTGGATCAGCGATTCCAGGGACGCAATGGAAGCAAGGGACTCTTTCGGTTATTG
>JACSRL010000059.1 GCA_014879765.1 Anaerolinea sp.
TCATGGCGCCATGACCTTGGTCTGCAAGACAAAAACCCGGTTTCTAATGCCAAGCCTGAGCAGTTACGTCTGGTATAAAAAAGCCGTCGGTTCAGCCGACGGCTTTTTTCATACTGCCTGTCCAATCCGCGGCCAGCTACGCCCCCACGATATCCTCCGCGCCGTCCACGGTGATCACCGAGCCGCTGATCCACTGGATGGCCGGGTCGGCCAGCGCGGCGATGGTGACGGCCACGTCGGGCTCGGTGGTGATGCGGCCGCTGGGGTTAAAGTTGGTGGCGAAGTCCAGCAGACGCTCGTGGCCGGGGATGCGGCGCAGCGCGGGGGTGTCGGTGACGCCGGCCTGGATGCAGTTGACCAGCACGCCGGCCGGCCCCAGCTCATAGGCCAGTTGGCGGGTGTGCGACTCCAGCGCAGCCTTGGCGGCCGACACCGCGCCGTAGCGGGCGAAGATGCGGTGCGAGCCGGAGCTGGTCATGGAGAAGATGCGGCTGCCGCGGCCCAGCAGGCGGCGACGCATCAGGTCCTGCGTCCAGTAGACCAGGCTGTGCGCCATGACGTTGAGGGTCATGTCCATCTGCGCCGGGGAGATGGTCTCCTCCGGGTTGTCGCCGATCAGCGGCAACAGCGTGCCGAAGGCCAGCGAGTGCATCATCAGGTGCACGGTCTGCGGCCCGCCGTCGGCCGCCAGCTTCTCCTGGATCTTGTCCAGCACCTTGGCCCGCTTCTCGGCGTCGGCCGCGTTGGTGTTGAAGAAGACCGCCTGCCGGCCGGTAGCCTCGATCTCGCTGATGGTCTGCCTGGCCAGCGGCAGCGTCGCTTTGAGGTCCAGGTGTACGCCGAAGATATTCATGCCCCGCCGCGCCAGCTCCAGCGACGCGGCCCGGCCAAAGCCGCTGGACGCGCCCAGGATCAACGCCCAGCGGCCGCTCAGATCAGTTTCATGGGTCATTCCAAACTCCTTTGGGATGCCGGACAGCCATCGACGCCGGCAGGATGATTTCATCGTAGCCAGGCGTCCGACGCCTGACAGCTAACAAAACACCCGCCGCGGCGCATGGTTGCGCGCAGGCGGGTGTTTCAGACCAATTGGGCTGGCTGTGCTTCCGCAGATCGATCGGCTGGCGGCGCTAACCCGCGGGTTCCAGCTCCCCATCGTGCGCCAAAACCTCAACCGTGGCAGCCACCTCCGCCAGGGTCAAGGCAGTCAACGCCACATCCAGCAGATCGGGCATCCGTTCGCTGGGCACGGCCCGCACGCGCTCCGCCAGCCGGGGCGACAGCGCGTCAAAACGCCGGTTCAACAGGCGCAGCACCATCTCAGCCTGGCCTTCCTGCTTGCCCTGTTGCTTTCCCTGCTGAAGGCCCTGCTGAAGGCCCTGCTGAAGGCCCTGCTGAAGGCCCTGCTGAAGGCCAATCCGTTCCACACTCGTAATGTAACGCATACGCTTCTCCTCTTCGATTTCCTGCACCTGCTGCCAGAAGTCCAACGCCTGCGGCTCTGGCAGTCGCAGCACCCAGTCGATGATGCTGAACAGATCCAGAACCCGTTGACGGTCATAGCCCAATCGATACAGCCGGCGTGTGAGCCACAGTTTCCATGCCTGCCGTTGAGCCGGGTCGCGCTTCGTTTCTTGCGCCTTGAGATGCGCCATGACAACGGTGGCGAAGACATTGCGGCTCACATCCAGCTCAGACCAACGATCGTTGTAGTCCAGCAGCTTGACGGTGGGAAATGTCAGGCTGACGCGGCAACTCCACAGCTCATAGCCGAACTCCTGCGGTCGCCAACCAGGCTGTTCGTCGGCCAACACTGCCATGCTGGCGACCGGACGTCGGTAGCGATCATAAAGTCGGTAATTGTAGACATACATACGCTCAGCGAAGCCGGCCTGCTGCTGGCCCTGCACCTCCACATGCACCAGCACCCACGCTTCTTCGCCGCCGTTTCGCCAAACCTGCACCAGGACATCAGCAACACGCCGGCCTAGCTCAGCATCCCGCACGATTTGCTGCAACTCTTTATCCAGGAACTGGTAGCTACGATGCCAATCGATGCCGGCGTAAGCATCAGGAAAGAAAAAGGCCAAGAACTCAGGAAAGTAGTGCTCAAGAGCATCTTTCCAGGGGCTATCCAGGCTGTCTGCCACATCGCTCATGATCAGATGATTCCTCCACCGTCGGATAGGACAATTGTACCACACCCCAAGCTATTGCCAAAGCCGGATCCAAAACTCGCTGTCTGTTCGCGTCGGCAAGAATCAACCGCGGATTGGCCGAAGGCGCGGATCGGAGGCTATCCGATCTGCGCCTTCAGCACATCCGCGATTCTCAGTCCATCAGCTCAAAGATCCCTGCCGCGCCCATGCCGCCGCCGATGCACATGGACGCGCTGCCGTAGCGAACGCCGCGGCGCTGCATCTCCTTGATCAGGGTCAGGGAGACGCGCGCGCCGGTGGCGCCCAGCGGATGGCCGATGGCGATCGCGCCGCCGTTGACGTTGAGCAGATCGAGATCGAAGCCCAGCTCCTTGGCGCAGGCCAGACACTGCGCGGCAAAGGCCTCGTTGATCTCCCACAGGCCTATGTCCTGCACGGTCAGGCCGGCCTTTTCCAGCGCGATGCGGTTGGCCGGGACGGGGCCCATGCCCATGATCTCCGGCGGCACGCCGGCGATGCCATAGCCGGCCAGCCGGGCCCACGGCTTGAGCCCCAGGGCAGCCGCGGCCTTGCCTGAGGCGATGACCAGCGCGGCCGCGCCGTCGACGATGCCGCTGGCGTTGCCCGCGGTGACGGTGCCGCCCTTGGGGATGAAACGGGCCGGCAGCTTGGCCAGCCCCTCGGCCGTGGTCTCCGGCCGGATGTGCTCATCCTGCGTGACAGTCAGCGGCCGGCCGCGGCCATCCTTGCCCTGGGTCGGGACGATCTCCGCGGGCAGGCGGCCTTCCTGCCAGCCAGCCACGGCGCGGCGCTGGCTGGCCAGCGCCAGCGCGTCCTGCTCCTCGCGGCTGACGCTGTACTGCTGCGCCACGTTTTCGGCCGTGATGGCCATGGGCAGGTTGCAGTAGCTGTCGGTCAGCCCCTGCCAGAGCGAGTCTTCCAGGGTCAGCCCCTCGCCCAGCCCCGCGCCCCAGCGGGCCGTGCGCGTGACCAGCGGGGCCATGCTCATGTTCTCCGTGCCGCCGGCCAGCACGATCTCCGCCTCGCCGCAGCGGATCATGCGCGCCGCCTGGACGATGGCCTCGAAGCCGGAGCCGCACAGCCGGTTGAGCGTCAAGCCGGGCACTTCGATGGGCATGCCGGCGTGCAGGGCCACGTGGCGCGCCAGGTAGGCCGCATCCTTGCTGGATTGGATCACATTGCCGAAGACCACGTGCTGCACCTGGTTGGGTTGGACGCCGCTGGCCTCCAGCGCGCCCTTGGCCGCGGCCACGCCCAGGTCGGTGGCGGATGTGTCCTTGAACGATCCGCCGAACTTGCCGAAGGGGGTTCGCGCCCCTCCGAGTACGACTATCTCGTCGTGCTGCATGGTGTCACCTCTGAAAAGTTGATGGGCCAGCAACCCGGTTGTCGGAAACGAACCGCATCCTGGCGCCTAAAAAATACCGCCGGAATGGGCCCGGCGGCAAGGGAATGCTCTGTCGATCAGACCGCACCGATCGCGGCCAACATCTCCTGGTTGGAGGCGTATTTGAACTCCTCCAGGCCCAACTGGCGGGCCTCGGCCTGTTCTGCGGCCTCCAGCCGCTGCCAGGCGGGCTTGCCGATCACCGGCTTGCCCAGCCCGCTCAGCCGCATCTGCACCTGCGCCAGCCGGCCGTCCAGGTCAGCCACGTCCAACACGGGCTGCGCCGCCAGATAGCGCAGCAGCGCCTGTGCGCCCAGGGTGCCATCCTTGCGCGCCACGCCCACCAGGCCATCGCTGGCCTTGCGCGACCAGCCGGCCACAAACACATCCTCGATGGGCTTGCCGGCCGCGGGGTCGAAGGCCTCGTAGGAGTTGCCCTCCATGGGGAAGCGGGGCGCAGCGTTCTTGGCGAACTCGCCCCACTCGGTGGGCAGTCCAAAGCTGTCGTCCACCTTGTCGCCGATGCAGAAGATCACCGTGTCGGCCTCGATGACGCGCTTGGTTCCCAGGCCGCGGGCCTTGGTGTCGCCGTTGGCCGCCACCAGCCTGGTGTCCTCCACCTCCAGGCCGCAGACCGTGCCCGTGCTGTCGCCCACCATGCGGCTGGGCGAGGCCAGAAACTCGAAACGGAAGCGGGTGTTCGAGGTGGGCCGGATGCCCTTGTCCGCGGCCGACAGGATGAAATGCCAGGCCGCGGCCGGGTCCTGATCCACCGCCTGCATGGCCGGGCTAACCCGCTGGATCTCAGCGTCCAGCACGTCGTGGTCGATGTGGCAGATCACCGGCAGGATTTCCTTCTTGGTGAACTTCACCTCGGCCGGGCCGCGGCGGGCCACGGCCACCACCTCAGCCACCTTGACATCGCGGATCAGCCAGTGGGCGATGTCCATCATCACGTTGCCCACGCCGACGATGGCCACATGCTGGCCGATGTAGTAGTCGCGCTCGCTGAAGGGAGGGAGCCGGTTGTAGTGATAGACGATATCCTTGGCGTGGTAGACGCCGCGCAACTGCTCGCCCTCCAGCCCCAGCCATTTGGTGCCCTGCGCGCCGACGGTGACCAGAATGGCCTGGCAGCCCAGCGTGCGCAGGTCCTCCAGGGTCAGATCGCCCTGCTGGCCGACCACGATGTTGCCGAAATAGTGGATGTTGGGCGCGGCCAGAATCTCGCGAAACTGCCGGCGCAACCCCTCCTTCATTTTGTGCTTGTCGTGATAAATGCCATATTCAGCCAGGCCGCCTGGCTTGATGTCCTGGTTGAACAACAACACTTCAACGCCGGCGTTGGCCAGGGTTTGGGCCGCATAAATGCCGGCTGGGCCCGCGCCCACCACGGCGACCAGATGCTTAGCTCCATTGCTTGCGCTCACTGTGATCCTCCGGTGAACAGTTTTCTGTCTGCGACTCACGGAATTCGTGACAAACTTCATTATATCGACAGGCTAAGGATTGCACAAGTTCAGACCAGCCCGCGGGCAAAACAAAGGCCCGCCGGGACAGGCTGTTCCGACGGGCCGCAGAAGAGGTCGATTGCGGCGGCGCTCGCGCCGCGGCGCCGCCGCCGATTGAAATCGGCGTCTGGCACAACAAAGCGTGCTAAAGCAAGCTTGCACTGCACAAACCAGCTTGATTCAACGTAACTGCTCAGGCTTGGCATTAGAAACCGGGTTTTTGTCTTGCAGATCAAGGTCATGGCGCCATGG
>JACSRL010000264.1 GCA_014879765.1 Anaerolinea sp.
GTTGTGTAGCCGGGGGATTGATCCCCCGGCGGCTCCCCAAAGCGGACGCCACGTCGCAAACGGCCATCCCCCGCTCACCTGCGCAACTTTCATCAAACCGGCTGGCGTGTGCCAGGCACGCGATAGCCCCGTTGACGGGGCGCCGTTGTGTAGCCGGGGGATTGATCCCCCGGCGGCTCCACAAAGCGGACGCCTCCTCGCTTCACACCAACCCCCGCTGCCGCGCCAGCCGGGCCGCTTCCTGCCGGCTGCTGACGTGCAGCTTGCTCAGGATGTTGCGCATGTGGCTCTTGACGGTGTAGAGGCTGACCACCAGCGCCTCGGCGATCTCCTTGTCGCTGGCCCCGCGCGCGGCCAGCTCCAACACCTCACGCTCGCGGCGGCTGAGCATGAACTCCTCCCCCTGTTCCTCCAGCGGCGCCTGCTGGCTCAGACGGCGAAATTCAGCCAACACCAGGCCGGCCAGCCGCGGGCTGAGCGCGGCGTTGCCCGCCAGCGCGCCGCGCATCATGGCCAGCAGGTCGGCCGCGCGGATGTCCTTCAACAGATAGCCCTGCGCGCCGTTTTTCAGCGCCGTGAAGAGCTTGTCATCGTCGTCGCGCACCGTCAGCATCACGATGGTGGTCTCCGGCAGCGCCTGTTTGATCTGGCGGGTGGCGTCCAGCCCGCCCATGCCCGGCATCTGCACGTCCATCAGCACCAGGTCGGGCCGCAGCGCCTGCGCCTTGACCACCGCCTCCAGCCCGTCGCGCGCCTCCCCCACCACCTCCATGTCCGGCTGGGCCGCGATGATGCCGGCCAGCCCCTCGCGGAAAAGGGCGTGATCGTCCACCAGCAGCACGCGCGTGCGCGGCGTCACGTCACAGCTCCCCGCCGGCCGGCCAGGCCAGCCGGACGCAGACGCCCTGGCCGGGCGCGGACTCCACCGTCAGCTCGCCGGCGATGTGGGCCGCCCGCGCCTGCATGATCTTCAGACCAAAATGCCCCTCCGGTTCGGGCGCCGTCGGATCGAAGCCGCGGCCGTCGTCCTGCACCGTCACCAGGCAGTGGCCGTTGCTGCGCGCCAGTTGCACCGTCACCTGCTGCGCGCCGGCGTGGCGGGCCACGTTTTGCAGCGCCTCGCGGGCGATGTTGACCACCTGTTCCGCCACCTCCGGCGTGCAGCGCGGCGCGTCCGTGGCCAGCCAGCGCAGCTCCAGGTGGTTGGCGCGCGCGAAGTCGTCGGTCAGCGCGTGCAGCCGGGTGGCCAGGTCGGGCGGGGCCGGCGCGTCGTCCAGCAGGTGGCCGATCGCGCGGCGCACCTCACCGGTGGCCTGTTCGATGGCGGCCCGGGTGGCGGCCAGCCGTTCCAGCGCGGCCGCGTCCTGGCCCTGGGCCAGAAAATCGACCACCTGATCGGTCATCAGCCCCAGATAGCCCAGGGTCTGGCCCAGCCCGTCGTGCATCTCGGCGGCGATGCGGCTGCGCTCCTCCAGGGTGGCCACCCGCTCGGCCTGGGCGTACAGGCGGGCATTTTCCAGCGCCACCGCGGCCGTGTTGGCCAGCTTGGCCAGGATCTCGGCCGATTCGCCGGTGAAGCGGCCGGCCTGCGGGCTGCCCACGCACAGCGCGCCCACCACGCGCTGGCCGACGCGCAGCGGCGCGGCCAGGTGGCTGGAGCGGTAGCTGTCGGCCAGCATCTGGCAGGCGCCGTGGCAGCCGGCGCTGCCGCAGGCCAGCGCGCCGCTGGCGCTGAGCACGTGGGACGACAGGCCCTGCCGGGCCGCCACCTGCTGGGCGCGCACCGCCTCGGCCGGCCCGCTCAGCGAGCGCAGCCGCAGCCAGTCCCCCTGCTCGTCCAACAGGCAGAGCACGGCCATGTCCGCCCCCAGCAGGCCCTGCGCCTTGCCGGTGATCGAGTCCAGGACGTGGGAGCCGTCCAGTTGCGAGGAAATCTCGCGGCTGACCTCGTTGAGCGCGTCCAGCTCGGCGGTGCGTTGGGCGACGCGCGCCTCCAGCTCCCCGGCCAGGCGCAGCAGCTCGGCGCGCGAGGCTTGCAGGCGGGTGCGCATGGTCTCCATGGTGCGGCCCAGCAGCGCGATCTCCTGTGGCCCTTCGACGCGCACCGGCGTGGCCAGGTCGTCGCCGCCGATGCGCTCGGCCGCCTGGTCCAACTGGCGCAAAGGGGCCAGCACCCAGCGGCGCACCAGCCAGCCTCCCAACAGCACCAGCAGCAGCGCGCTGGCCAGAAAGGTGATCTGCAAGCTGCGCAGGCGGGCGACCTTGCCCGCGGCCGCCTGTTGATAGAGCCGGGCCAGCGCGTCGGCCTCGGCCAGCAGGGGGCCCGACTGTTGGGCGACGGCCTGCGCGGCCTGGCTGCGGGCCGGGCTGGCGGGTGGGG
Organism: Anaerolinea sp.; assembly: GCA_014879765.1. GTDB lineage: Bacteria > Chloroflexota > Anaerolineae > JAAEKA01 > JAAEKA01 > JAAEKA01. The sequence goes on from JACSRL010000264.1 coordinate 2,381, forward strand.
AGAGCTCCAGCGCGTCCAACTGGGCGGCGAAAACCTGCCACTCCTCCGTCATGCCGCGCAGTTGGGCGATCACCTGCGGCTGGCTGGCCGCGGGCACCGCCGCCCCCGGCTCGGCTGGATAGGGCGCAGCGCCCCCGTCGGCCAGCGCGGCCAGCGTCTGCTGGAAAAGCGCGCGTGCATCGTGCAGCAGCACGGGGGTGGCCGGCGCCTGGGCACGTTCCATCTCCGCGGCCAGACGGGTCATCTGCTGGATCAGCATCCGCTGGCGGCCGGCCAGGTTGACCAGCAGCGCGTCCTGGTCCTGGCTGGCCAGCGACCAAAGGGCCAGACCGGCCGAGACGCTCACCAGCAGAAAGAAGCTGAGAAAGAGCCAGCCGAGCCGGCCCTGCAGACTGGAGATGCGCATGGTGTGATGCCCAGATGCGTGTGTTGCGAAATTGTGTTGCGTTTGTATCAGAAACCGATACCCGACGCGGCGCATTCTATGCTAGAATCGACCTGCTGTCAATCCGCTTTTCAGCCGAAGGCGCAAGGAGCAGAGTATGATGAACCGTAGTTCAATCGTTCGCGCTGTGGTGTTGGCCAGCTTCGCCCTGGCAATCGTTCTTGGATTTGGGCTGATCTTTGGGCAGGCCTCCGATGCCGCAGGCAACTCAGCTTACTTTCAGCCGCCGCCGACCGACACGCCGGTCTATCGCTTTTACTTCCCCATGACGCTGCACCTCGCCACGGTGCTCACTCCCTGCGTCGATCCGCCGCCCAACATGGCGGCCTGGTGGCCGCTGGACGAGACTAGCGGCGGGATAGCGGCCGACATCGCCGGGTTCCCAACCAACGGCGTACACGTCAACGGGCCGATGCCGGGGCCGGGCATGGTGGCCGGCGCGCTCAACTTCGACGGCGTCAACGACTACGTGCAGGTGGCTGACCATCCCTCGCTCAACTTCGGCACGGGCAATCTCTCCATCGACGCTTGGATCAAGACCAGCGCCGCCAGCGGGGTTCAGCTTCTGGTCGACAAGCGCGTCGAGGGGGCGACGGTCCAGGGCTACTCGTTGTTTTTGGGCAACGGCACGCTGGGCTTCCAACTGGCTCAGGGGGTGGGATCGCCGATCTGCTCCCCGGCGCCGGGAGCGTCATGCACCAACTATCCCTCAGGCGTCTTCGTGGCCAACGGCCAGTGGCGTCACGTGGCCGTCACGGTGGATCGCAGCAACCCCACCGGCGGGCGTTTCTACGTCGATGGCGTGCATGTGGCGACCTTCAACCCCACCAACCGGCCCGGTTCGCTGACCAATGCCAATCCGCTGCGCATGGGCAGCCGTTCGTCGTCGGTGACAGGGCTTTATCGCGGCGCGCTGGACGAGGTGGAGCTTTTCCCGCGCGTGCTGTCGCCCACGGAAGTCAGGCGCATCTATCTGGCCGGCAGCTCGGGCAAGTGCAAGCGCCCGCCGACGCCGACCCCAACGCCCACCAGCACGCCCACGCCGACGGCCACCCCCACGCACACTCCCACGGCCACGCCCACGCGCACCCCCACGGCCACCCCGCGGCCCTGGTTCTCCATCATCATCATCAAGCTCAACCTGGTGGGCATGACTCCGCTGCCCAACTGGCCGATGATGCTCTACGCCGGGTCGGCCTGCCAGGGCGCGCCGCTGGCGACCCAGTACACCGACCAGGAGGGCATGACCGATTTCGTCGACCTGGCCGCCGGCGTCTACTCGGTGCGCGAGGGGGAGCAGGCTGGCTCGCAGCCGCAGACTCCCACCTGCCAAACGGTGACGCTGGGCGGCGCGCAGCAGGAGACGCTGACCTTTGGCGGGCCAGACTTCCCGCCGGGCGGCGTCGATGAGTTCCCCGCCGGCGTGCTGCTGACGCTGGAAATGCCCAGCGGCGGCATGTCCCACATCACGCTCAACGGGCCGGCGCGGATGCTGCGCGGCGATCCGCACGACAGCGACGGCGATGGCCGCATGGAGATCGACACCGAGCTGGTGGCCATGGACCTGAGCGGGCTGTCGCCCCTGGGCGCGGTGCGCCTGCGCGAGAGCCCGACGCGGCCATCGACCGGGCGCATGGTGCAGCAGGCGCCGGGCGTCGACTTCCCCGCCGACAGCTTCTTCGACGTCTTCTTCGAAATCACCTGGGACGGCGGCCAGACCTGGATGCCGCTGCCGCAGCCGGTGCCCATCGAAACGGCGATCACAGCCATCCCGCCCATTCTGGCGCACTATAACTCGCCGCCGACGCTGGCCGTGCCTGTTCCTGGGCCGGGCGGGCAGAATGCCGGCGTGTTGCGCCATCTGCTCTTCGTTCCCTTGCCGCGCTGGGAGCTGGTGATCATCTTCGTCAACCACGTGCCGCCCACGCCGACGCCGACGGCAACGCCGACCCGCATCCCCACCCGCACGCCGACGCCGACGCCGACCCGGCCGCCCAACGCCACGGCGACGCCGACGCCCACGCGACCGCCCAACCCCACGGCCACGCCGACGCCCACGCGACCGCCCAACCCCACGGCCACGCCGACGCCGACTCGCCCGACCAACCCAACGGCCACGCCGACGCCGACCGCCACGCCCAAGCCGGTGCTAACGGGCGTCTCCTCCACCTTCACGGTCACCGCGGACAATGTGGTGATCATCACCGTCCACGTGGTCGATCCGTCGCTCAGCGGGCTGATCTGGGACATGGAGATCTTTTTCAACGAGCAGACGCCGCCCTGGCCGCCCGGCTCGCAGCCCATCAGCGGCCCGCCCGGCTGGCAGCCTTTCACCGTGCCCGGCGGCATCGGCTGGATGACCAGCGGCGCGCCGTTGCAGTATTGCCAGCCGGTGCAGTTCGTGCTTCAGTTCCCGCCCGGCGTGAGCCCCGGCAGCACCATCTGGCTGCACATGACCGACCAGAACCACAACAACCTGGGCTA
>JACSRL010000249.1 GCA_014879765.1 Anaerolinea sp.
TCGTCCTGGGTCATGCGATGGCCCGCCCGTGGACGTTGAAACTCCTGTGCATGGTCAGCCTCCCAGGCCGATGACGATGGCGACGATCAGCAGGGCGCCGATGCTGGCGGCGATCCAGCCGACCAGGTGGCGCCAGACGCTGGTGGTGCGCGATGGCGGGGTGAACCGGGGGGTGGTGGTGGCGATGCTTTCGCACACGCCCTCGGCGAGCTGGTGGTCGGTGGTGCGCATGGGTGGCTCCTATCGCAGGTAGACGTGGCCGGACAGGGCCGGCAGGTCGGCGTTGCCGCGCTGGATGCCGTCGTTGGGCGGCGGCGCGTGGGCGTGGGCGTCCAGGCCGGCGCGGCCGGCGGCGGCCAGTTCGTCCAGCTCGGCCAGGCAGGCGGCGCAGGTGTCGGCCCAGAAGCGGGCGGTCACCGGGTCGTGCGCGTAGGCGGCTTGGCGCTGCCGGCGCCAGGCGTAGGTGTGGGCGTCCATGGCGGCGGAGGCGCGCTCGTCCACGGTGGCGTGCAGCTCGGTCATGCGGCGGCCTCCTGGTGGGTGGCGCGGCCCGGCATGTGGAAGTGGGCGGCGACTTCGGGAGGCATGGAGTCCAGCCAGTGCTCGAGCTTTTCCAGCTCGGCCGGGGAATGCAGGACGATCAGGGTGCTGGCGAACCAGTAGCCCCCCGGGAGCGCGGCGCTGCGGGCGTGGCTGATGCTGTCACCGTGGTGGACCACCTGGGTCATCACCTGGATGGAGGTGGGCCAGTGGCCCTTGTGCAGCTCGACCACCAGCCTGTCGCCGCCGCTGTCGGCCACCCGCAGCCGCAGCCCCGGCAGCGTCGTGCGCAGGGTGAGGGCCTGCGGCCACACGGTGCGGGCGGTCATGCCTTCCTCCCGGCCGGCTTGGCCTTGGCGCGGGCGGCCGAAGCCAGCCCGCCACGGCGGCGCTTGGCGGCCATGTCGCGCTCGCCCAGCATGTGGCGGGCGGAGTAGCGGCTGGCGCGGGCCGCGGCCACGGTCTTGAGGTAGGTGGCGTTGCGGAACTTCCAGCAGTAGGTCTCCACCGCCGTCGGGGTGTCGCAGCCGGCGCGGATGGCGCGCACCGCGTCATCGGTGCCGAAGGCCGGGTAGGCGGCGCGCAGGTGGCCGAGTGTGGGGAACACCTGGCCCATGAAGTGCAGGTCCTGGGCCGGCGGCACCGCGCTGGGGCGGCCTGGCTTGGGCCGCGGCGGGGCGACGTTGGGGCGCGGGCTCACGCGGCACCGCCGTGCAGCTGGGCGCGGCGCAGCGGCTTGAGCGCGCTGTTGGCCAGCGCGACGGCGGCGGCCGATGAGCGGCCGGCGTGCATTTCCGCCAGCAGCGTCTGCAGGGCGCGGCGCAGCGCGTCGGGCGCGGCGTCCAGGGCGATGGCGCGGGCGCGCACGGCGGACATACCGGCGCGGAAGCGGGCCACATCGGCCGGCAACTGGATGATGGTGCTGGTGGTGTGCTGGTGCATGGCGCTCTCCTGGAAGTCAGGCACGGGGAGCCGCCGCGCTATGCTGGGCATCGGCGCGGAACAGAAGGGGAATCGGAATGGGCTGGACGGACCTGGACATCGGCCGCGCCGTCACGCTGGGCATTGCCCTGCTCGGCGCCGTGCTGGGCGTGATCAACACCTGCTGGGCGCTGTGGCGCGACCGCGTGCGGATCAAGGTGACCCCGGTCCTGATGACCAGGGTGCAGGACGGCATCAATGGTCAGGAAATGGTCGGCCTGACTCGTTATGCGCGCGACAATCTCGATGCGGACAGCGTGATCGGCGTCCAGGTGGTCAACCTGGGCGTGGTCGAGTGCACGGTGGTCGCGGTCGGCATCAATCCGGACGGCTGGCCTCGGCGCTGGAATCCGCGCCGGCGCCGCGTGAGCGCATTCCCCGGCGACGCCATGAGCCAGGTAAGGCTGCCGGTCCGCCTCGCGCCAAGAAGTGGTTTCACCATCTGGTGCCCCTTCAACGGCAAGGCGCTCGACGCCTTCCTGCCGCCCAGGTCGGTTTGCTTCGCATCCACGGCATGCGGCATCGTCGTTTTCGGCAACAGCCCCGCTCTGCGCGCCCGGGTCGCGTTCCGGGTAGACGAGTAGTTCCTCGCCCGGCAGCAACCCCGCCCGCGCCACGGCCTCCGCGGTTTCAGGATCCGCGGGCATCGGGAGGTGGCTGTAGTCAAAGGCGGGGTCAATGTATCCGCCCTGCTTCGGCGGCCACGCTCCCATCCACGCCGGCTTCGGCATCTGGTCGATGCGCCGGCGAGTGCGAATGTTGAGGCACAGCACCAGTCCGTTCAGCGCGATCGCGGCCAGGGCAATGCCCAGGGTGACCAGCTGCATGGTGGTGAAGTTGTGCATGGCGCCGCTCCTGGTGAAGGATGGCGCCGGCGGGTCACGCTGGCCTGGGGAGTGGCCGTCGGCCGGTCAGGGGAGGGACCGGCGGCGACCCGCCGGTCGCCCGCCAGCGGGAGTGCTGGCGGGGAAATACTAGGAAAGCTATTTAACGCTTGTCAATAGCCCAGCTAGTTTTGCCTGAACATTTCCTTCCCAAGCCGCTTCAGCGCGTTGGACTCTGCTGAGTGGGTGGTCTTGTCGGTCTCGACCATTGCCTCCGCCGTCGCCAAGACGTCGCGGCGGTAGGCTTCGGGCTTCTCCGCAAGCTTGCGAATCTCCTTCCCGAAGCCGATGGCCGACATGGTGTACCAGCTTGATAGTTCCGCGATCACCTGATCGATCGAGTCTGGGTCAGAGTTGGGCGAGTGGCGGGCGAGGAAGGCGCGCACGATATGCTTCTCCTTGGCTCTAAAGGCGCCGTCCGCTTTCGCCACGTAATGCAAGCAGCTCAGCCCGGCCCAATGCTCGTCGAGAAGTTCATCAACTCTGGCTGCGGGAGTGAGCTTGTACTTCTCATCTAGCCAAGCGCGCAGGTCTCCGATCACTTGGCCTGTTTCCAGATCGGTAGCTTGCTCGATGCGAGAAAAGAGGAACGGCCGTCGAGCATTTCGCAGGTGGCAAAATGCATCAATCAGTCCGTCATTCACGTTGTATTGGTAGCTGCGAGTGGTGATGTGGCGGCGGGTTTTGTTGCCGCTTCTGTCTTTGAAATCTATCTCAATCTCGGCAGTCAACGTCCGCCCATTTCCTCGATCGAAGAACTCGGCGGGCGCGGCCTCATCGTCTTCGCTGCTCTCGTCGAGAATCTCCCCGTCAGCGCTTTCGGCCTGAGCGATCATGGCTTCTAGGTCGGCAATTTTTTGCTCTATCTCTGCAACTTGCCGTGAAGTGTCAGGTGCAGGTGCGCTGTTGGAGTCCTGTCTTGGCTTGCGCGCAAGGAGGAGGATGACGACAACGGCGCATATCGCAATGATCCACAGCATGGTTATCCCCCGTTTTTCGTCTTCAGTACTTGTGCTTGTTGAGCAAGCGCACTCCCAACCTGCCGCCACGTGGCCTGTTGGTCCGGAGAGAGCTTGGAGTAGATTTCTAGGATTGCGGCCTGCCCTTGATCGAGGGTTAGGTTGCCACCGTAGGTGGATAGTGGCTCCCGGATGTCGTTGGGCAGGACGTTGACGTACTCGACGCTGACCAAATCAGGAGTGGTGCCGATTGCTTTCGCCAGGGCCTTGGCCCGACTGGCTGGAACCGGCAATCGGTGATTGGCCCATTGCCAGACCTGGCCCTGTGAGACGCCAACCTCAGCCGCAACTTGCTCCTGGGTCTTCTTTCCGCGCAGGCTTTTCAGTCGATCCTTGATGTGGTCGGACGCGGCCAGCTCTTCTGGTGTCATGGGCCGCAAGTTCTTGTTCCTTGAGGGGATGCGCTTCATGGCAGGCAGACTATTAACGCGGGTGCAGGCCTGCCACTAGGTGGGCTATTGACTTGCCGCAAATAGCGGAGCTAGTATTTTCGGCATGAAGCTCCGAGACTACTTGCGCGAAGCGCGTATCACCCAGGGCAACTTTGCCCGGCGAATCGGCGTCACTCAGGGGCGGCTCCAGCACTGGTTCGCTGGCGAGCCGATCCCGGTTGAGCGCTGCCTCCTTATCGAGCGGGAAACGGGCGGCTTGTCGCCTGTCGAGGAAAACCGGCCAGATTTGCCGTGGCGCCGGGACGATGCGGGGCGCCCGCTGCTCGATGGGTTCAGCTGGGTCGATGGCATGGGTGGAGGTACCAATGCCGCATAGCACCCACCAACCCCGAACCCAAGGAGCATTCCCGATGCAATTCATCGAGCGGGCGCGCTGCGCCCTGCGCGACTGGCTGAACAAGCCCAGCCGCCAAGAACATGAGATCGAAGGCCTGGAGTGGGCGTTGGCGGCAGTCCCCGACTTCCTGGCCGGCAAGTTGCACCGTGGGGATGAGGTGCGCCTGCTGCAACGGATGCCGGCCGCGAATCGTGCCCGCCTTCTGGCCCAGCGTCGGGCTATTCGTCTGGCAGCACGTCCCGGAGTGTCTGGACCGCAATATGGAACGCCTCGTTCTGCGTCATCTCCGGCGGCGGCTCCTCGTCCCATTCCCGAAGCGTCGCAAGGATGTCCTGCGCATGCTGGGCGCCCGGGATGAGCATGGGCAGCAGCGTTTCCATGATCAGTTCCAGCGCAGCCACCCGCTGCTGCAGGGCCTCGAACGCTTGTGCTCGGCTTTCGCCTTTCAGTTCCTTCATGTCGCCCTCCTTGCGGGCTCTCTTGGGGGGCCTTGCAGGGTACCGCAGGGAGGGCGACGCCTATCGGCCGGCGGCCAAGCGCGCCCGCGCCGCCCGGCCGCTGCACGTTGTGGAGGTGTGCCATGCCGCGTAACCACCGATCCGGCCTCACGGTCGTCAACCTGTGGAGTCCGGAGGACCTGCAACGGCTCTTGAGCGACGATGCCCTGGAAGCTGTGGTCCTCAGGTCGATTCGTCGCCATCGGACCCGTGACCGCATGACGCTTCCATCGTGCGGGTCAGATACGCCATCGTGCCTTGGAACGCATCCCGGTAGGTCTCCGTCTCGTAGATCGAGCCTGCCATTTCCGCGTCCACAAGGTCTGGCGTGGCTGCTCGCCAGGCTTCGAGCAGCCGTTCGGGCTCTGGGTGCGCGCCGATGATCATGCCAACCCCATACTGCAGTGCCCGATACCGGCCCACCAGGGCCGCGATCAACTGCTCGTGCATGCTGATGCGTTCGCTGGCCCAGTGGGGGAATTCGTCCTGGCTGATCGTGTGGCGGCCCGCCTTGTGCAGGTCTTTGTCCATGCTGGTCTCCGGTAGTGGTTGGTGGTCTCGTCCCCGCCAATCCTACCGGCAGGCCGGCGCC
>JACSRL010000057.1 GCA_014879765.1 Anaerolinea sp.
GATCGGTGAAGCGGGCGAACTCTTCCGCGGTGAGGGTGTTGAGCCCTGCCCCCGCCTGCTCCTTCGTCGAGTCATCCGTGAGCTTCGCCTTGGTGGCAAGATCGGGGTGGGCGCGCAGCAATGCAAGCTGGGCATCGTTATTGGCGGCGCGGACCGCCGTCTCGAAGCGCTTCACCAGCGCCTCGCGTCCGGCGAAGGGGCGCGATGCGTCCGCTTCGCGCGCCACCCAGGGGGAGTGTTCAGCCACGTCGCCGAAGGCCTCGAGGAAGGCCTTTGGGCTCATGGCGTTGACGTCGGCGATGCTCATCATTGCTTGGCGATCCATGTTCCGAGCTTGGCGCGTTCCTCGTCCTGCATGCCGGTGCGGTTGCCGAGCGGCATGGCCTTGTTCTGCACCGCCTGCACCTCAACCTGCGCGGCATAGCGCTTCAGCTCCTCCAGCGTTTCGAGGTGAACGCCCTTGGGCGCCACCTTGATGGTCTTGTCCGTCGGGTGTTCGGCATGGCAGGCGGCACAGCGCGTCTGGACGATGCTCAATGCCTCGGCATCGCTCACCTCGCCCTCGAACAGCGTGAGCTTGCCGGGCTGGGTGATGAGCAGGCCGAAGGCCAGCGCCGCGCCGATCAACGGCAGCGTCCAGGCGACGTCGGCGTGACGGTCGCCCACCTCGGTGCGCACCAGGAAGTGCCGCGCCCAGCCGCCGGCCAGGATGATGAGCCCCGCCAGCAACCAGGCATGGGGGCTGTCGGTGATCATCGGGAAATGGTTCGACACCATCATCGCCAGCACGGGGAGCGTCAGATAGGTATTGTGCAGCGAGCGCTGCTTGCCGATGGCGCCCAATCGCGGGTCCGGCGTCTCGCCCTTCAGCAACGCCGCGGTGATCTTGCGCTGGTTGGGGATGATCACCATGAAGACATTGGCTGCCATGATGGTGCCGATCAGCGCGCCGATGTGGATGAAGGCCACGCTGAACAGCGCCACGCCCAGCGGGATGTGTACCGAATGCCAGAGGCTCAGCAGCCGGCGCGCCGTGGCCAGCGACGACACCTGGCGCTGCAAGGTTTGGCGACGCTCCAGCAGACGTTCCAGCTCCCGGGCCTGGACGCGTGCGGCCGGGTCGATTTGGCTCAGCGCACGGCGCCATTGACGGCGTTGACGCCAACGCAGCAACGGACGCCCCAGCACCAGCATGGCGGAGCCAGCCGGCGGCTGGCTGGCCAGCGCCGCTCGGCCGCCCAAGGTCTGCCAGGCGGCCGGCTGGCTGGCCAGCGCGCGCTGCCAATCGGCCTCGGCTGTGGCGATTCTGGCTTGCAGGTCGCCCGCCTCCAGCATCAGGCCATCGGCGTTGCGCGGCACGGCGGTATAGATGTAACGGCCGATGAAGCCGCTGGCCACCACCACCACGGTCAGCAGCATGGCCAGCCCGGCCAGGCCGTTGAACTTGAACGAGCTGTGCAGCAGCACCATGTAGGAACCGACCAGACCGGTGAAGATGTGGATGCGCAGCCAGGTAGCGGGGCGGCCCCAGGTCGCGCGGCGGCTCCGCTTGCGCAGCGAGTAGAGCGTCTCGGTGGACAGCATCAACAGGAAGCCGATCACACCGATGCCATGCCCCACCAGCCCGCTGGCCGCGGGGATGGCCTGCCACTGGCGCACGGCCAGCAGATAGAGGGCGGTGATGGCGCTGATGGCGGCCAGGGCCCACCAGAGCTCGCGCGCGCTGGGTTTCACAGGGCTGTTCACCGGACACCTTCAGCAAAACGGGTGAGCAGGCTGGCCAGCGGCGCGTCGGGCGTCAGCAACTGGCTGCGGATGGGGGTGATGTCGATTTGCTCGCCGATCAGCCGCTGCAAAGGGCGCGAGAGCCGCTGATCGCCCATCAACACCGCGCCGACCAGCGTGGTCAGACCCACCAGCAGGCGCAGACGGTTGACCTCGTGCTCCTCCTCGGCCACCAGCGCCTGGCCCAGCTCGCGCCATAGCTCGCTGTCGCCGCGCGCGATGCCGATCAGGTCAGCGTCCCTGCCCGCGCCCACGGCGCCGATGATGGTGGTAGTGATGCCGGCCAGGCGGGTGACGTTGAGCGGCATTGGCTTGACGTAACGAAGCGCGCCGCCGGCCATGTTCTGTCCGGCCGTGTGGCCGTGGCTGCGCGCGCTGTTCCAGAGGGTGTCCAATAGCGCCTTGCCCGCGCGCGGGTCGAAAACCTGGGCCACATCGCCGGCTGCGAAGATATCGGGATCGCTGGTGCGCAGCGTCTCATCCACCAGAATGCCGCGCGCCACGGCCAGACCTGCCGCCTGGGCCAGCTCCGCGCGCGGCGCTACGCCGATGGCGATGGCCACCAGATCGCAGGCAATGCGCTGGCCGGCCGTGGTGAGCACGGCCGCCACCCGCCCGCGCTTGGCTTCGATGGCTGCCAGCTCGCTGTGGGTATGGATTCGTACCCCCTCGGCTGCCAGCCGTTGCATGACCAGGCGCGCCTCGGCCTCGTCCAGAACGTTGCTCCAGTAGCGCTGGCCGCGCAGCAGATAGTGGACGCGGCGGCAGTGCTGGCGCAGCCCTTCGACGATCTCCAAGGCTGTGATACCGCCGCCCACCACGACCGCGCTCTGCGCCCGGCGCGCCAGCGCCAGCATCTGGTCGGCGTCGGCCAGGTTGTCCAGCTTGATCACCTGAGGCAGATCGCTGCCGGGCAAGGTGGGGCGCACGGCCGAGGCGCCTGTGGCCAGCAGCAGGCGGTCGTAGACCAGGGGGACGTTGTTGGCCAGCCACAGACGGTGTTCTGCGGGATTCAGACTGATGGCCCGGCCCAGGACGCGGTGCAGGCCCAGTTGCTGGAACTCCTGCTCGCGCCAGGGGAAGAGATGGCCGCGCTGGATCTCTCCGGTGAGGTAGTAGGCCAGACCGGGCCGTGAATAATAGCCATGCGGGTCGTCGGAGATCAGCGTGATCGGGCCGGCAGCATCGGCTGCGCGGATCGCCTGGGCGGCCGCAATGCCAGCCACACCTTGGCCGACGATACAATAGCGGGTAGGCATGGGGGAGTCTCGACGCCAGCTTTCACCGGCGTCCGGCGCTTAGGGGACAAAGAGCTCGATGCGTTCGAAGCGCAGCACGCCGCGCGGACAGCGGGCAATGCACTCGCCGCAGGTCAGGCAATGGCTTTCCTGCACCGGCTGGCCCAGCCAGGCATGACGGCGCACATCGATGTTGATGGGGCAATAGTAGGTGCAGATGCCGCATTGCACGCAGCGCCCGGCCTCTGGCGTCACTTGGCCGGTGACCAGGGCGGTGCGGCGATCGCGGTCGCGTTGCAGCAAATCTCGCAGGGTCATGGGGCGCTATTATCGCGTCAGCCAGGAATGGATGCAAGTTCGCCACATGTTCTTGACAAGACGGCAATCTGCGCTATGATGCGCTGAACCTGCGGCCCGCTGCCGCTTATTTACATATTTCCACGAGCAGGTGTTTCATGTCAGCCAGCGAAACCATTCCATTGACCGCCAGCCCTGGCATCACCGCCAAGGGTTCGCAGTGGGCCCACGTCGACGACGCGGGCCGGCTGGTGTTGCCGCCAGAGATGGCGGCCAAGCTGGGCCTGGTGCCTGGGGCGCAACTGCGCGTCGAGGAAACTACCAACAGCCTGCGCCTGCACCGCCCCCTGAACCACCTGGCCAAGGTCTACATCGAGCCAACCGACGCCTGCAACCTGGAGTGTGTCACCTGTTTTCGCAATGCCTGGGACACGCCCATGGGCCGCATGTCCGAGGCGACGTTCAGCGCGATTCTGGACGACCTGGCGCAGTTGGACCCTGTGCCCACGGTCTATTTCGGCGGCATCGGCGAGCCGCTGGTACACCGCCGCACCGTCGAATGGATCGCCCGGGCCAAGCAGATCGGCGCGCGGGTGGAGATGATCACCAACGGCGCCATGCTGAACGAGCAGCGCAGCCGGGCGCTGATCGAGGCCGGGCTGGACCTGATGTGGGTCTCCATCGACGGCGCGACGCCGGAAAGCTACGCCGACGTGCGCATGGGCGCCGAGCTGCCCACGGTGATCGCCAACCTGGAGCGCTTCAAGCGGCTGCGGGTTCTGATCAACGGCAACATCAGTTGGCACTCCCCCAAGCCGGAGCTGGGCATCGCCTTCGTGGCCATGCGGCGCAACATCGCCGATCTGCCGGCCGTGCTCAGTCTGGCCCGCCGGCTGGGCGCGATGCACTTTTCGGTCAGCAACGTGTTGCCCATCACCGAAGACCTGCAAGATGAGCGGCTCTACACCAAGGCGCTGCGCTCGCTGGCCTACATCCCCTCCAGCCAGGTGCCGCGGCTCAGCCTGCCCAAGATGGATTTCAACGAGCTGACCCAGGACGCGCTGATCCAGGCCTTCAACAGCGGCTTCAGCGTCAGCTATGCCGGCAACAGTTGGGGCGGCGCCAACGACGTGTGCAACTATATCGAGAACGGCTCCATGACCATCGGCTGGAACGGCGACGTCAGCCCCTGCTGGCCGTTGATGCACAGCCACAACAGCTATCTGCACGGCAAGGGGCGTTGGTCGCATCAGCACATCGTGGGCAACGTGCGCGAGCGCGGGCTGCTGAACCTGTGGCTGGACCCCGGCTACGTGGCCTATCGCCGCCGCGTGCAGGACTTCGCCTTCCCTCCCTGCACCTTCTGCGGCGGCTGTGACATGTCGGTCTCCAACCAGGAGGACTGCTTTGGCAACGAAGGCCCCGTGTGCGGCGGCTGTCTCTGGGCGCAGGGGGTGATCCAGTGTCCATGAAGATGCAAGTCAAAGTCTATGCAACTTTGCGGCCGATCGTCGGCGGCGCGCTGGCCCCGGTGCAGACCGCGCCCGGCCAGACCGTGCGGGAGCTGGTGGAGGAGATGCTCACACGCTGGCCCGATCTGCGGCCGGAGATGGTGGATGAGCAGGGCAACCTCTTGCCGCGCATCCAGATCTTCGTCAACGGTCGCAGCATCGCCTTTGGCGACGGCCTGGCCACGGTGATCCCCCTCGATGCCACCATTGCCATCTTTCCCCCAGTGGGCGGCGGCTAAAGGGCGAAGGCATGGTTGGACAGGCGTAACTATTCAGCCGTAGGTGCCCGGCGCCTGAACAGTTACGGACAGGCACTTGCGGGGGCAAAGCGCGTATCTTGCGCGCCGCAGTGGGGTTATACACACCAAGTTCGTCTAACCCTGGATTCAAGGTAATTGCTCAGGCTTGGCATTAGAAACCGGGTTTTTGTCTCGCAGACCAAGATCATGGCGCCATGAAAGGCCG
>JACSRL010000048.1 GCA_014879765.1 Anaerolinea sp.
GCGGCCTACTCAATCCACGCGCTGGCGGTGGATTTCGATACGGCGGCCTACTCAATCCACGCGCTGGCGCTGGCCGGTCGAACGTTGGTCTACCATGAACCGATACCCCAAACCTTACCGATTGCTGCTGGCGCTGGTCTGGCTGGCTGCGGCGCTGTGGCTGGCCGGCTGCGGCCGCGCGGCCAGCCAGGAGGTGACAGCTACCGGGCTGCCCAACCTGGCCGAGGCCAGCACCCGCGGCGTCAACAACGCCAACCGCGGGCTGGAAAAGGGCCAGTTGGCCCCCGATTTCGCCATGCAGTTCCCCGACGGCAGGCGTACCCGGCTGAGCGACTGGCAGGGCCAGCCGGTGGTGCTCAACTTCTGGGCCACCTGGTGCGCGCCCTGCCGCGAGGAGATGCCGGCCTTCGTCGATCTCTTCCATGAGCGCCAGGAGGAGGGGCTGATGATCGTCGGCGTCAACGCCCAGGAAACGGCCAGCCAGGCTGCGGCCTTCGTCGACGATTTTGGCATCACCTTCCCCGTGGTGCTGGACAGCCGCGGCGAGGTGCAACAGCTCTACAGCGTGCGCGGTCTGCCCACCACGGTGTTCATCGACCGCGAGGGACGGGTGGTGGAACGCTGGCCCGGCCTGCTGGACCGGCGCGCCCTGGAAGAATCGCTGGCGGAGATCCAGTAGCCATGACGCAGTTGGTCACCCTTTACACCGCGCCAGGCTGCACCCTGTGCCGCGCCGTGCTGGAAGATCTGGAGCTGTTGGCGGCCGAGCATGACCTGGAACTGCGCCAGGTGGATGTGACCAGCGACCCGCGGCTGCAAGAGCGCTATCTGTTGGCGGTTCCTGTGGTCGAGCTGGCCGGCGCGCTGCTGACCGCGCCCATCTCCCTGCGGCAACTGCGCAGCGCGCTGGCCGCCCCGACAGGTTCCCCAGCATGACAGACCTTTCCTCTTCCGGCCAGTTGCCGCCTGACAGCTCGCACCCGCAGGCGCTCCCCCCCACCGGCGCGGCCCGCGTCGCCCGCGCGGCCGATCGTCTGGTGCTGGGCATTGCCCGCCACTGGGTGGCCTTTTTCGGCATCGCCTTGCTGCTCTACGTGGGCATTCCCTTTTTGGCGCCGCTGTTGATGCAGGCGGGGTTGACGGGGCCGGCCCGCGTGATCTATCTGATCTACTCCCCGGCCTGCCATCAACTGCCCGACCGCTCCTATTTCCTCTTCGGCGAACAGCACGTCTATTCCCTGGAGGAGCTGGAAGCGGCCAACGTGCTGCCGGGCATCGGCCTGCTGGAGCGCCGCCGCTTCAACGGGGATGAGACGCTGGGTTGGAAGGCTGCGCTTTGCCAGCGGGATGTGGCCATCTACGGCACGATGATCGTGGCCGGCCTGCTCTTCGCCCTGCTGCGACGGCGGACGCCGCGTCTGTCGCCGCTGATCTTCCTCCTTTTCTTGTTGCCCATTGCCGTGGATGGCGTTTCTCAGTTGATTGGTCTGCGCACCAGCAACTGGTGGCTGCGCTCCCTCACCGGCGCGCTTTTCGGCCTGGGCGTGGTGTGGCTGACCTATCCCTACATCCAGGAATCGATGGACGAGATCCGCGCCAACATCGAGAAGAAGTACGGGTGGTGAATTGGACAGCGCAGCGCAGATCATGTATAATCCGCCGCTGTTGGCTGGCACATGGGCATGCAAAACCTGGCCCGTTGCGCATCCCGTTCGTCCTCTCACGTTCGTGCGGCCGACAGAGCAAAGACAAAGCCGGAGCTTGTCGCAAAACTATCTGGATAGTTGACTCACCCATGGAGGACGTTCGTGGCTAACCACAAGTCTGCTTTGAAGCGTATTCGCAGCTCGGAAAAGCGCCGCCAGCGCAATCGCATCGTGCGCGGCAGCACCCGCACCGCCGTCAAGCGGGCGCGCGTCAGCGTCGCCGGCAAGGATATGGCTGTGGCCGAGGCATCGGTACACAGCGCCGTGTCGGCCCTGGACAAGGCCGCGGCCAAGGGCGTGATCCACAAGAACGCCGCGGCCCGCCGCAAGTCGCGCTTGATGCGCCAGTTGAACCAGGCGAAACAGGCCGCCGCTGCTTGATCTGAGTAGCCGGTCGGCGTACCCGCAACCATCGAAGGGAACTGGTCTCCAGTTCCCTTTTGTGTTGCACCTGATCGGCGCGCGGCCGGGGCGCTGCGCAAGGTGCGACGAGACTTCGGACGGCGCCGCACCGGCCGAGTCCTGCGTGCGAAGCCCTTTGCTGTCAAGACCCTGGCATCGCTCCAACCGGCGACTTCCGAAGTCTGGGCTGCGTTCAGATGTTGTTGGCGGCGGAAAGGACTTCCCGGTTGAGCGGCGCCGGCAGGCTGTCGGCCGCGCCGGTGGGCGTGAAGATGTAGCCCACACCCCGCTTGGTGCGCAGATAGACCGGCTTTTTTGGCTCCGGCTCCACCAGCCCCCGCAGCCAGCTCATGTGTACGTCCAGCGTGCGCGTGTCATCCAGGTAGGAGGTGTGCCAGATCTCCTGCATGATCTGATGGCGGCTGATGGTGCGGCCGGCGTTGCGCATCAGCAGCGCCAGCAGGCCGAACAGCTTGCCCGTCAGCCGCGCCTCGCCGGCCGGGCCGATGATGGTGCGCTCCACCAGATCCAGCACGAAGGGGCCCTGCACCAGGACCTGGCGGCGCTCGCTGGCCAGCGCCTCTTCGATGACCTTGAGCACCCGGGTCCAGGCTGCCGGGCTGGCGAGCAGATAATCGTAGCTGTAGCCGATGGAGACATCGCTATCGGCGATCAGCACCATGCGCGCCGCCGGCGCACGCTGGCGCAGCGTGCGCGCCAGCGGCTCAGGCGACAGACGCAGCGAAGCCGCATCCAACACGATGACGTCGGCCGCGGCGCTGTCCAGCTCGCGCAGCGCGCGCGCCTGGCTGGCTGCAAAGGACACCTGCGTGTTGCTGAGCAGCAGTTGACGCCACAGAGGCGCGTAGATGTCAGGTTGTCGGCCAACGAAGAGAATGTGCGTCGACATGATACAGCGGCGTTTCAGTGCGTGCGGCCATGGCCGGGCGGGCTGACGCGGAGCAGGTCTTGCCCCTGGGACGGCTCACCCGCATCTCTGACGATTACGGCCCGCGCATTATACAGCCAGTTGGCTGCTTTGGCAATCCGCATGGGGCTGCCAGACCTTGCAGCGCGTCGCCCTGCGCCATTGGCCGCTTTCCGGCATCGGTGTATAATCCCTCTCCATGACCACAGCCATTGACAGGCAGCCCGACGGCTTCGGCGGCGAGCGGGTTGCCGATCCCCTCGTCTGCGTCGTTCTGCCCACCTACAACGAGGCCGACAACCTGCCGGCCATGGTGGCCGCGCTGTTGGCGCTGGCCATCCCGCACCTGCTGGTGGTGGTGGTGGACGATGCGTCACCCGACGGCACCGGCCAGGTGGCCGACCGCCTGGCCAGCCTGCATCCCGGCCAGGTTCACGTCCTGCACCGCACCGGCGAGCGCGGCCTGGGCCGCGCCTATGTGGAGGGCTTCGCCCGGGCGCTGCACCTGGGCGCTCAGTTCGTGGTCCAGATGGACGCCGATTTTTCCCACAACCCGGAGGATGTGCCGCGGCTGTTGGCCGCCGCGCAGCAGGCTGATCTGGTGATCGGCTCGCGCTACGTGGAGGGGGGCGGGCTGGACAGCGACTGGAACTGGTCCCGCCGCTTCCTCAGTTGGTGGGCCAACAAGGTGTGGGCGCAGCTCTTTCTGGGCACGGCCATCCAGGATGCCACGGCCGGCTTTCGCTGTTGGCGGCGCGCCACGCTGGAGGGGATCGGCCTGCAGCGGGTGCATTCCAACGGCTACGTTTTTCAGGTCGAGATGAGCTTCATGGCCGAGCGCCTGGGCTATCGCATCGTCGAGATCCCCATTTTCTTCGAAGACCGGCGGGTGGGCAGCTCCAAGATGAGCTGGGGAGTCAAGCTCGAAGCCACCTGGCGCACCGTGGCCTTGCGCTGGCGGCATCGCCATCTGGCCCGCGAGGGTCGCATGCGCACGCCGGCCCTGGCGCCGGACGCGCCGGGGATGCAGGGCGGCGCGCCCTCGTGAGCGTCGCCGGCCAGCGGGCCACCGTACCCCGCGGCCGGCGCATCGATCCCAGCCATGAGACGATTCGCTAACCATCCCAATCTCCTGGTGGCCCTGGCCCTGCTGCTGGCGCCGTTGCTTTGGTTTGCGCCGGTGGTGATCGGGGGCAAGACCCTGCTGCCGGCCGACAACCTCTATCAGTTCCAGCCCTGGGCGGCGCTGGCCACCGAGCAGGGCGCTGCCACCCCGCACAACGAGCTGCTCAGCGATCTGGTGCTGGAGAACCTGGTCTGGAAGACCTTCCTGCGCCAGACCCTGGCGCAGGGCGAGCTGCCGCTGTGGAACCCCAACATTTTCACGGGGGTGCCCTTCCTGGCGGCCGGCCAGCATTCGGCGCTTTACCCGCTGTCGCTGGTCTTCTACCTGTTGCCGCTGCCGCTGGCCTACGGCGTCTTCACCTGGCTGCAGCTCGCGCTGGCTGGCTGGGCCATGTACCTTTTTGGCCGCGCCCTGCGCCTGGGACGGGCCGCCAGCCTGTTTGCCGGCCTGGCCTTTGCCTTCAGCGGTTTCATGGTGGTCAGCGTGGTCTTCACCATGATCATCGCGGCCGCGGCCTGGCTGCCGGTGGTGCTGGCCTGCATCGAGACCATCTTCCGCAAGCAGGAGGAGAAGGGGGACGCGGCCTATTCGCCCATTCCCTACGTGGTGGGGGGCGCGCTGGCGCTGGGGGTGCAGGCGCTGGCCGGCCACCCGGAGATCACGGTGATCACCCTGCTGACGGCCGGCTTCTACACCCTGGCGCGGCTGCTGATGAGCTGGCGGCGGCTGGGCAGCGTGGGCCGGCCACTGCGCCTGGCCGGCTGGCTGCTGGCCATGGTCGCGCTGGGGCTGGCGCTGGGCGGCGTGCAACTGGTCCCGCTCTTCGAGCTGGTCAACACCAGCTTCCGCCAGGGCTCGGCCAGCTTCAGCGAGGTGGTGGGCTGGGCCTGGCCGACGCGCCAGATCGTCACCTTCCTGCTGCCTGATTTCTTCGGCAACCCCAGCCAGCACGGCTGGTGGGACCCGGCGCTGCGCGCCTGGCGGACGGCTGGCCCCAACGCGGCCGGCCAGCCGGTGCGCGATGTGTTCTGGGGTGTCAAGAACTACGTGGAGGGGGGCAACTATCTGGGCGTGATCACGCTGGTGCTGGCGGCCATGGCGT
>JACSRL010000056.1 GCA_014879765.1 Anaerolinea sp.
GAGGCGGGGAGGGGGATGCAATCACCGGCACATTCTCGGCGTTGGTGGCCAGCACGAAGTCGGCCGACACCCAGCCCATGCCGCCGGGCGCTGACGGGACCGCAACCACCCACCAGCGGCTATCGGCGCTGCGGCCGATGATCTCACCCTCGTCGCCCAGCCGGGCAACGCCGATCACCGGGAAGACGGTGCCAGGACCGGTGCGCACATTCAGGCCCTGGGTGCCCACGACGCGGCCGGTGGGGGTGCTCGGCTCAGGCGCCGGCTCCGGCAGGTCGATCTCCACCCGGCGGGTCATCATGACCGCGATGGCGTCGGCGGCGGTGCGCAGCGTGAGCTGGTCCCCCTCGATGCGGAAGGTGGCGGCGCTCTGCAGGGCGGCCAGGAAGGCCTGCTCCTGCTCCATGATTCCTTCCGGCTCGGGGCAGAGGCGCATGGTCGAGCCGATCTGGCCGATCTGGATGGTGTTGCCGCTGAGGGTGTAGCTGCTGATGTACTGGTTGCAGCCGGCGCTGCCGCTCAGTTCGCCGTTGTCGCCGAAGAACGCGGTGACTTCGCTGCCCTCGATCAAGCTGACCACGGCCTCGCGGCCGTTGTTGAACATGGTCACAGACCAGTCGCTGCCGGCCAGGTCCTGCGCGTCAGCCTTGAAGGTGGCGACGATCTGGTTGCCGGCCATCAGCGCCAGTTGGTTCTGGTTGGCCGAGAAGTTGGTGACAGCGGCCAGCGCCAGCATGTAGTTGCCGGCCTGCTCCATGACGCCCTCAGGCTCCGGGCACATCATCATGGTCGACGCCGCGGGCTGGGCGATGGTCAGGTTGGTGCCCTCCTGGGTGTAGGAGGTGCTGTAGCGGTTGCAGCCGTCGGCGCCGGAGAGCGTGCCGTCCGCGCCGAACTGCAAGGTGACGGTGGTGTCAGCCAGCGCCGGACCGCCGTTCAGCGAGGTCAGGATCCAGTTGGTGCCGGCCAGATCGGAGCTGGCGGCAACCGCCGGCTCCTGCACGGTTGCCGGGGAGGGCGGGGCGACGGTGGTCCCCTCGGCGGCCGCGGCTTCGGTCGGCGCCACAGGCTCGGCAGGGGGGGCTTCGGTCGGCGCAACGGCCGGCGCGCAGGCCGCCAGCAGCAGCACCAGGATCAGCAAAAGGTTGATCTTTGCAATGCGTTTCATCGATGAGTTCCTTTCAACAGTATGGTGAGTCGTTCAGTCGGGTCTGCGAGGCAGAAACCCGGTTTCTAACTTGTGTCAGACGAAGTTGCTAACTTTTCTGAAAGTTGGCAACTTTCCATATCCTTGTGGCTACAGGCCCAGCAGCCTGGCCTTCATCGCGGCGAACTCTTCGTCGCTCAGAATGCCGGCCTGATGCAGCTCGCCCATTTGCTTCAACTGGGCCAGGGTGTCGTCGGTCAGGCCGGTGGCCGGCGCCGCGGCGGCCTGGGCAGCCTCCAGCGCGGCCTGTTGCTGGGCCAACGCCTGCTGCTGGGCGGCAGTGGCCTGCGCCTGCTGGGCGGCGGCCTTCTGTTGCTGTGAGCCAGCCACCGCGCCGGAGACGGCGGTGGCGGTGCCAACGACGACAGCCGTGCGGGCTGCCGTGCCGATCAAACTGGGTCGATTGTTTCGTGAACTGCGCATGGGTTCTTTCCTTTCTGTTACGGGCATTTCATGCGGGGTTTGGCTGGGATGTTCATCTCGTAACTCGTAACTCGTAACTCGTAACCGGATTTACGGAGAGGGTCTCCGGGTTACGGGGTTACTCGTTACGGGTTACGTGCTGCGTGGCGGCGCACTTAGCTCAGGCCGGCGGCGTCCAGCAGCGACTGGCGGACAGCCTGCACCACGCTGTGGGGGATGCGCACGTTGTCCACCAGCACGCCGTTGGCGTCGCGGACGGCCCGCGCGAAGTTGGCCGCCCACACGTTGTCGATCAGCATCGCCGCGGCCGTGCTGTTGTTGGGCAGCCCCTCGGCCAGCACCAACAGATCCTCCTCGGACAACATGCCCACCATCTCGTAGTCCAGCGCATCCAACGCCAGCGCCACATCTTCGGTGAGCTCGTTGGATTCGAAGATGGTCACATTGCCATCGGCGTCTTTGCTGACCACGGCCAGGTCGATCACGCGGATCAGGCCGGAATCGGTCAGCTCAGTGAGCGCGGGGATGATCTCGCCGCGGAAGTGGTTATCGGCGAAGTAAAAGGTCAGGTATTCTACAGGTCCCAAGGGATATTCTACGTCCATCGTTCGTTCTCCTTAGCAATAGGGATGATAAGCTGAGTCGTTCAGAAACCGGGTTTTCTCGTGCTAATGCCATGCGTGAGCAGCTATCAGAAGAGTATACCGCCAATCAGAGATTCAGCAACCCTGAAGGGCAGCGCCAACAACGCCGATCACGGATGCACTCAGCGCACAGCAACCCGCCGGGGCTCCTGTCTGGAGCGGTGTGGCTTGGAGGCAAAAAGATTCAGGCCCAGTTGATCGGACAGAAAGCGGGCGGCCAACTGGCCACGCACGCTGTTGCCGGCGGCGTCCAGCGGCGGCGAGAAGACGCCCAGCCCGCCTTTGCCCGGCGCGGCGGCGATCAGCGCGCCGCTGACGCCGCTTTTGCCCGGCACGCCCATGTCGAACAGCCAGTCGCCCGACGATTCATACATGCCCGCGGTGGCCATCACCACCAGCGTGTGATCGCAGTGAATGGCATCCACCACGCGCTCGCCGGTGATCGGGTTGACGCCGCCGTCGGCCAGGGTGGCGGCCATGATGGCCAGATCGCGCGCGGTCACCTTCAGGCAGCACTGGCGGGTATAGATGTCGGTGGTCTCCAACGAATCGAAGTAGAGGCGGCCATAGTCGGCCAGCAGCCGGGCGATGGCCCGGTTGCGGAAGTTCGAGCTGGCCGCCGAGGCGTAGACCTCCTCATCCAGCTCCAGCGGGCGCCCGGCGAAACGGGCCAGCCCGTCGCGGATGAAGGCCCACTTGGCCTCGGCCGTGTCGCCCGGCGCCAGGCTGGTGACGGCCAGGGCGCCGGAATTGACCATCGGGTTGGTCAGCCGCTGCGGATGGAGCTCGATGGCCATCACCGAGTTGAAGGGCAGACCGGTGGCGTTCAGGCCGACCTGGGCGCGCACCGCCTCCGCGCCCAAGGCCTGGCAGACCAGCGCAAAGACAAAGGGCTTGGACACGCTCATCAGCGTGCAGGTCTGGTCCACGTCGCCGGCCATGAAACAGTCGCCGCTGACGTCGGCGATGCACAAGCTGAAGGTGTGGCGCGGCATCCGCGCCAGAGCGGGGTAATGCTGGGCGTTGGTCCCTTCGTCGTTGTCCTTGAAGCGACGATAGGCCTGGTCCACCAACGTCTGTGTCCGCGCCGCGGAGGGCAGGTGGCCGGTGGAAACGTAAGGTGGTGTCATCATTTCCTCTTGTGCTCACAGCGTTGACGTCCCGGACTTCGGTTCAGAAAGACTTCGGAAGTGGCCGCTTGGTGTGCAAGGGTGGCCTGGTTGCAGCCGAGACCCGCTCATTTACCCGCTCGGCCACTTCCGAAGTCTGGGATTTGACTGTTCACACAGCCGCTTAGAACCGCACCGGATAGCCCGGCCCCAGCGGGATCCCCAGCACGAACCAGAGGATCAGGAAGAGCAGCCAGGCCACCAGAACCACGGCCGCGATGGGCAGCATCAGCGCCACCAGCGAGCCGACGCCGGTGTTCTTCTGATAGCGTTGGCCAAAGGCGACGATCACCGGGAAGTAGACCATCAACGGCGTCAGCGTGTTGATGGGCGAGTCGCCGACCCGGTAGGCGGCGAAGACGGTCTGCGCCGGCACGCCCAACTGGATGAAGAGCGGCACGAAGATGGGGGCAAAGATCGCCCACTTGGCCAGCGCGCCGGGCATGATGAAGTCCAGCAGCACGATCACCAGCACGAAGCCGACCAGCAGCGGGATGGCCGGAATGCCGGCATGGCCCAGCCACTCGGCCAGCGCGGTGGCGATGACCGCGGGCATGTTGCTGTAGTTGAAGAAAGCGATGAACTGGCTGATCATCAGCAACATGAAGATCAGGCCGCCCAGCCCGGCGAAGGTCTTGACCACCGCGGCGATCACGTCGTTGGGCCCCTTGTACTTGCCCACCGCGCTGCCGAAAGCGATGCCGGGGATGAAGAAGCAGAGCATGACGATGAAGAGCAGGCTGGCCATGAAGGGCGTCTGGCCGACGATGGAGCCGGTGACGGGATCGCGCAGCGGCGCGCCCGGCGGCAGGGTGATCAACAGCACAAAGCCCAGCACGGCCAGAAAGGCGATGCCCGCCCGGCGCAGGCCCTTGGCCTCCAGCGCGGGATCGATCTCGTCGGCCGCGGCGGCCTGCGCGGGATCGCCCGCCTCCGATGGATCGTACTTGCCCAGGCGCGGCTCGATGATCCGCACGACGACCAGGCCAACCACCACGGTCATCAGGATGGCCGAAACCGCCTGGAAGAAGTAGTCGGCGGTGATGGAGATGGGCGCTCCGCCGGCCAGGGCGATCGCTTCGTTGGTGATCTCGAAGAGCATGGCGTCGGTGGGCGTCGGGATGAGGTTGGCCATGAAGACCGCGGCGACGCCGCCGAAGCCGGCCGCCAGGCCGGCGATGGGGTGCCGCCCCACGGCCAGGAAGGCGGCCGCACCCAGGGGGATCAGGATCAGATAGCCCGCGTCCGAGGCGACGCTGGCCAGCACGCCGATGAAGACGATGAGGTAAGCGATCAACGACGCCGGGGCGACCTTGACCAGCTTGCGAATCAAGGCGGCCATCAGCCCGGCGACCTCAGCCGCGCCGGCGCCCATCATGGCGATGAGCGTCACGGCCAGCGCGCCGAAGCCCTGGAAGTTCGGCACGAAGGAGGTGAACATGAAACGGATGCCATCGATGGTCAACAGACTCCTGATGGCGGTGGTCTGTTCCTGGATCACGAAGTCCACATCCTGGGTTCCCGCCCCGGAGATGGTGTATTCGCTGACATCCTCGTAGAAGTCGGGGGTGATCTCCACCGGCACCGGCACCGCGACCTGTTCGGTGACGCTGACGCCCAGCAACGCCAGCAGGGCTGACAGCACGATGACGCCCACGGTGAGGTAGGCAAACATCAGGACTGGATGAGGGACTTTGTTGCCGATCCGCTCGACGGCGTTCAGCATCTTGTCCATGAAGGATGGTTTGGCCGGCTGTGCGGCCCCTTGTGCGCCCATGGTAGCCTCCTTTCAGGTAGCCA
>JACSRL010000312.1 GCA_014879765.1 Anaerolinea sp.
CTCAACCGGCGGAGCGCAGCGGCGGAGGGTTTCGATACGGCGCAGACGCCTACTCAACCGGCGGAGCGCGGCGCAGACGCCTACTCAACCGGCGGAGCGCGGCGCGGACGGCCTACTCAACCGGCGGGGCGCCCAGCGCGGCCACCAGCAGCCACAGCGTCCGGTTGACCGGCGTGGGCACGCCGACGCGCTGGCCGGCCTCGACGACCGCGCCGCAGATGGCGTCGATCTCGCTGGGCCGGCCGCGCTGCACGTCCTGAAACATGGAGGAATGGTTGGCGGCCGTGCGCCGCGCCACCTCCTCGGCCGCGGCTACCGGATCGTTGAAGGGCAGATGCAGCCCCTGGGCCAGGCCCACGGCCGCGGCCTCGCCGGCGGCCAGACTCAGCAGCTCACGCGCGGCCGGCCGCGCCAGCAGCTCGCCGTTGGGCACGCGCAGCAGCGCGGTCAACGGGTTGATGGCCGCGTTGATCACCAGCTTGCCCCAGGCCAGCCCGGCCACATCCTCGGCCATGCGCACCTCGAAGCCGGCCGCGGCCAGCAGCTCGGCCAGCGGCTGGATGCGGGGATGGCTGCCCAACGTCACCGGCCCCTGCCCACCCACGCGCACCACTCCCGGCGCCAACAGCGTAGCACCCAACGTGGTGCTGCCCAGCGCCACCCGGTCGGGCCCCAGGACCTGCTCCAACCTCTCGCGGTTGCCCCAGCCGTTCTGCAAGGTCAGCGCCAGCCCATCGGCCGGCAGACAGGCGGCCAGTTGCTGCGCGGCGCGGCCGGTCTGCCAGGCCTTGACCAGCACCAGGGCGTGGGGGATGCCGCGGCATTCGGCCGGATCGGCCACGGCGCGCACGGGATAGGCCCGCTGGCTGCCGTCAGCCTCGACCAGCCGCACCCCCTGCGTCCGCAGCGCGGCCAGTCCTTCCGGCCAGGCGCCCAGCATGGTCACATCCACGCCGGCCGCGGCCAGCCGCGCGCCAAACAGACTGGCCAGCGCGCCGGTGCCGAGGAGGAGAAGGGAGGGGGGTGTGGTCATGGCAGATGGCCGTTGCGTAACCCGTAACGAGTAACTCGTAACCCGGAGGCGCTTCGCACCATTCCGGTTACGGGTTGCATATGATCTGTAACGAGTAACTCGTAACCCGGAGGCGCTTCGCACCATTCCGGTTACGGGTTGCACATGATCTGTAACCCGTAACGAGTAACTCGTAACCCGGAGGCGCTTCGCACCATTCCGGTTACGAGTTACGGGTTACGTGTTACTAAATTCCACTCCGCCTCATCCATGTAGATCGAATGCTCGGCGGCCGGAAAGGCGCGCGCCTCGACCTCCGCCTTGTACTCGGCCAGCGCGCCGACTATGTCGCGGTGCAGGGTGCGGTATTGCTTGACGAATTTGGGGGTGAAACGGTCATACAGCCCCAGCAGATCGTGGATCACCAGCACCTGGCCGTCGCAGCCCACGCCCGCGCCGATGCCGATGGTGGGGATCGCCAGTTGCTGCGAGATCAGCTCGGCCAGTTGGGCGGGCACCGATTCGAGGACGATGCTGAAGCAGCCGGCCTCCTGCAGGATCTGCGCGTCTTCGATCAGCCGTTGGGCCGCGGCCGCGGTCTTGCCCTGGGGCACGAAGCCGCCGAACTGGGCCACGCTCTGCGGGGTCAGCCCCAGATGGCCCATGACGGGGATGCCGGCCGCGGTGATCTGGCGCACCGCCTCGGCGCGCTCGCGGCCTCCCTCCAGCTTGACCGCCTCCATGCCGGCCTCTTGCAGGAAACGCCCCGCGTTGCGCACGGCTTCGGGCACGGAGACCTGGTAGGACATGAAGGGCATGTCGCCGACTAACAGCGCGGCGGACGCGCCGCGCGCCACCGCCTTGCAGTGGTGCAGCATCTCCTCCATGGTGACCGGCAGGGTGCTGGAGTAGCCCAACACGACCATGCCCAGCGAGTCGCCGACCAGAATCGAGTCGACGCCGGCCTGGTCCACGGCGCGGGCGGTCATGAAGTCATACGCGGTGAGCATGGTGATCGGCTCGCCGCGCTGCTTTTTCTGACGGAAAGTGCGGGTGGTGACTTTTTTGCGCGCCGCGGGCGCGGCGGCAGGTGTGGGGGTGGTGGTTGACACGGTACCCTCCTTTCAGGGGTAGAGTCCGAAACGACCGGTTATCTGTTGCGCTGCGGGCAAACGATCATCGGTTGCCTGGATGAGTGCTGTCTCGGCCATCCCGGTCCGCAGGCGGATCCAGGTGGCGCAGCAATTATCGCAGAAAAACGCTAAAAATGCAAGCGGCATGCTGCGCCGCCGTCGGGTGAGATCGGCAGCCCGCCAGTTTTGTACTCTGACGCGGCTTGCGCTAAACTCAGTTACTCGCACCCCGTAACCCCGCGATCTCGCACGCGACTCCCAGTGTTCCGGTTACGGGTCACGCATCACTCGTTGCGCTGACAAAGACGATTTTCATCCTCCCCCAAACTTCCCATGATCAAAGTCCTCTTCATCTGCCTCGGCAACATCTGTCGCTCGCCCATGGCCGAGGCGGTCTTTCAGAATCTGGTGAGCGAGGCCGGGCTGGCCGGCCAGATTGAAATCGATTCGGCCGGCACGGCTGACTGGCACAGCGGTGAAAGGGCCGACCGGCGCACGCTGGCGGTGCTGCGCCAGCACGCCATCCCCTACGATGGCCGCTCGCGGCCGGTGCAGCCGGCCGACCTGCGGCGCTTCGACTATCTGCTGGCCATGGACAGCCAGAACGCGGCCGACCTGAAGCGTCTGGCCCACAGCGGCGCGCTGGATGGCAAGCTGCACCGGCTGCTGGACTTCGCGCCGGCCGGCTACCCGCAGGACGTGCCCGATCCCTACTACGACGGCCGCTTCGACTATGTCTACGAGCTGGTGGACGCGGCCAGCCGCGGCCTGTTGGCGCACATCCGCCAGGAGCATCGACTGTAGCATGACGCTGCCCGCGGCGCTGGCCGCGCTTCTCGCCCAACAACTGAACACAGCCGTACAGGCCGTGCAGCCGGTGAGCGGCGGGGATATCAGCCAGGCCGCGCGCGTGGAGGCTGGCGATCGCGCCTGGCTGGTCAAATGGCACCGCCGGCCGCCGCAACCCCAGCCGGGCTGGCTGGACATGTTCGCGGCCGAGGCGGCCGGGCTGGCGCTGCTGGCCTCGGCGCAGGCCGTGCGCGTCCCGACGGTGATCGCCCACGGCGCAGCCCAGCCCGACGCACCGGCCTACATCGTCATGGAGTGGATCGAGCGCGGCGGGTCTCGCCCGGCTGCGCTGTCCGGTCAGCCATCGGCCGGCGCGCGGCTGGGCCGGCAACTGGCCGCGCTGCATCGCGTCACCGCCGCGGCCTATGGTCTCGACCACGGCAACTACTGCGGGGCCACGCCGCAGGACAACCGCTGGCTGCCCACCTGGATCGAGTTCTACGGCCAGCGCCGGCTGGGCTTTCAGATGGAGCTGGCCGGCCGGCGAGGACTGTTGCCCCCAGCGCGCCGCCGCGGGCTGGAGCGCCTGATCGACCGGCTGGATCGTTGGATCGACGAAGCGGCCTGCCGCCCTTCGCTGCTGCACGGCGACCTGTGGGGCGGCAACTGGCTGGTGGACGCGGCCGGCCAGCCGGTGTTGATCGATCCGGCCGTCTGCTACGGCGACCGCGAGGCCGAGCTGGCCATGTGCCGGCTCTTCGGTGGCTTTCCGGCCGATTTCTTTGCCGTCTACGACGCTTCATGGCCCCCGTCGCCCGGTCGCGACGAACGCATTCCCCTCTACCAGCTCTACCACCTGCTCAACCACCTCAACCTCTTCGGCGAGGGCTACGGCGGGCAGGTGGACGGCGTCTTACGTCGCTATGGACTGTGAGCAGTGAACAGTGAACGGTAAACAGTGAACAGACGGCCTTGCACTTGGCGCACAATCGTGGATGAAAATAGCGGGCTCGGTCAGGAGACCGGCCCGAGCGGCTATCCACGAGGCAGTGAACAGTGAACGGTACCCCGTAACCCGAAGAAACGCCCCGCAAATCCGGTCACGTTTCACGTTTCACGTTTCACACAAACGCCTCCCATCCTCACACACTCCGGGTTTCGAGTCACTCGTCACGCATTACCGAAAGGAAACCACCTCCCCTATGCCCCCAACAACCCGTATCGCCATGATCGGCTGCGGCAGCATGGCGCGCTATCATATCCAGGAGATCATGCGCCAGGGCGACGGCAGCGAGATCACCGCCATGTGCGAGCCGTCGCAGGCCGCCTACGAGGCCAGCGCCCAGCTCTTTCTGGACGCCGGGCTGAAGCCGCCCCCCAACCAGCCGGATCTGGCCCGCCTGCTGGCCGAGCACCCGCTGGACGCCGCCTTTATCATCACCCCGCACGCCTATCACCATGACCAGACCGCGGCCTGCCTGGAGGCGGGGCTGGACGTGCTGCTGGAAAAGCCGATGGTGATGAACGGCGCCGAGGCCGAGGATCTGATCGCCGTGCAGCAGCGCACCGGCCGCATGCTGGTGGTGGCCTTCCCCGGCAGCCTGTCGCCGCAGATCCGCAAGGCCGTGGCCATGCTGCGCGGCGGCGAGCTGGGCAAGCTGCTCAGCATCAGCGCCACCGTCTGGCAGGACTGGGGCCCCAACACCGTGGGCACCTGGCGGCAGGTTCCCGCGCTGGCCGGCGGCGGCTTCCTCTTCGACACCGGCGCGCACATGCTGAACACCGTGGTGGACCTGGCCGGCGAGGAATTCGCCCAGGTGGCGGCCTGGCTGGAGGACAACGGCCGGCCGGTGGAGACCGTGGGCATGGTGATGGGCCGGCTGCGCTCCGGCGCCTGGGTGACCATGCACGCCTGCGGCGAGGCGATCCCCTCCTGCGCC
Organism: Anaerolinea sp.; assembly: GCA_014879765.1. Lineage (GTDB taxonomy): Bacteria > Chloroflexota > Anaerolineae > JAAEKA01 > JAAEKA01 > JAAEKA01. The sequence goes on from JACSRL010000312.1 coordinate 4,875, forward strand.
AGCGATGTGCGCGTCTTCTGCTCCCAGGCCATCCTGCGCACCGGCATCTGGGGCGAGCGGCTGCAGATCCAGCGCCGCGGCGCCGGCCAGTTGCGCACCGTCAAGACACCCCCCTCCACCGGCGTCTGGCAGCAGTTCCAGGCCGTGCGCCGCGGCGAGATGGCCAACCCCAGCCCGCCCGAAGTGGGGCTGCGCATGGCCCGGCTGTACGACGCCATCAAGGCTTCGGCCGCGCAGGGCGGGCAGCCGGTTCAGTTGCAGTAGCTGTATTGCGGCAGGTACGATCCCGTCGATTTCGATACAGACATCCATGCGCTGGGACGCACAACCGTTGATGAAAACAGCGGGCTCGGTCGGAGACCGGCCC
>JACSRL010000054.1 GCA_014879765.1 Anaerolinea sp.
TTTCATGGCGCCATGATCCTAGTCTGTGAGACAAAAACCCGGTTTCTAATGCCATGCCTGAGCAGTTACGTCTGTTTGTAACTGTTCAAGTGCCCGGCGCCTACGGCTGAACAGGTACGTCTGTTTATTGGCCTGCCCATTCATCCTCAGGCACGGCGCGGCGCGGCCTGGCCGGGCTGCCCATGACCAGAGTCGCGGCTGGAACGGGGCGGGAGACCACGGAGCCGGCGGCCACAAAGGCCTCAGCGCCCACCTCGACGTTGGGCAATAAGGTGACGTTGGCGCCGATGCGCGCGCCGCGGCGGATCAATGCGCCGCCGCGCTCGGCAAAGCGCCGCTGGGTGCGGCCCATGTAGTTGTCGTTGGTTGTTACCACGCAGGGCGCGATGAAACAGTCCGCCTCGACGGTGGTCCAGGCGGTGATGTAGGCGCCGGTCTGGATCTTGACGTTGTCGCCGATGCTGACGGTGTTCTCCACGGTGACGTGCGTGCCCACGATGACGCGGTCGCCGATCTGCACCTGCTCGCGCACGAAGGCCAGGTCGCCGATGAGGCACTGGCGGCCGACGGTCGAGCCGGTGTAGATCACCGCGCCTGTGCCGATGCTGGTCTCATCGCCGATCAGCAGCGGCGGCAGGGCCTTGGGAACCGTGACTGTGCTGGTGGGCGCGGGCCGCGGCTGGCGGCCCAGCACGGCGTGATCCTCGACGCGGCAGCCGGCGCCCAACTGCACGCCGGCATGGATCACCGCGTGGTGGCCGACGCTGCACCCCGCCCCCAGCCGCGCGCCCGCCTCGATCACCACGCCATAGCCCAGCGTACACCCCTCGCCGATCTCGGCCGAGGGGTGAACCCACCGGACCTCAGAAGTCGATACACTTGTCATGCTAGCACCTCAAAAATGATTTCACGCCACAACCCGATCCGCAGGGCGTCCCGCCCGGCCTGAGCAACGAGTCGCCGCTGACCCGGCGGGACGCCTGGCGATCAGTTCATGCGACAACTGGTCGAGTTCCTCTCAACTTCCTTCCAACACCACCGGCGCCCCACCCTGCTCCAGCGAGCGCTGCCCGGCCTCCAGCACCCGCAACACCTGCACGCCATTGCGGCCATCGCTCAGCGGCCTCTGGCCGTTGACGATGCAGTCGATGAAGTGCTGGCATTCCAGGCGCAGCGGCTCGCGCATGTCGATGCGGGGGATGGAGATGTCGCCGAAGCGCAGGCTGAGCGCGTCGCCGTAGCTGTCGTAGGTGGGCCGCTGCACCCCCTTGTCGTAGATGCGCAGCTTTTCAGTGCTGTCCACGTCGTCGAAGACGGCCATCTTCTGGCTGCCCACCACGGTGATGCGCCGCACCTTGTGCGGGTCCAGCCAGCTCACGTGGATGTGAGCCGCATGGCCGCTGGCAAAGCGCACGGTCAGAAAGACGGTGTCGGGGATGCCCGGCTGCAGGTAGGTCAGCCCCTGCGCGGCCACCGCCTCCGGCTTTTCGCCCAGCAGGTAGAGCGCGACCGAGATGTCGTGCGGCGCCAGACTCCACATGGCGTTCTCGTTGCGCCGCACCTGGCCCAGGTTCAGCCGGCTGGTATAGAGGTAATAGACCTCGCCCAGCTCGCCGCTTTCCACCATCTGCTTGAGTCGCGTCACGGCCGGGTGATACATCAGCAGGTGGCCGACCATCAGCACGCGGCCGCGCTCTTCGGCCAGCGCGACCAGTTCCTCGGCCTCGGCCACGGCCAGCGCGATGGGCTTTTCCACGAAGACATGGCGGCCGCTCAGCAGCGCAGCCTTGGCCAGCGGGTAATGAGTCGGCGTCGGACTGGTAACGATCACCGCCTCGACCTCCGTATCGGCCAGCAGCGCGTCGTAGTCCGTGGTGGTGGCCATGTTCGGATAGAGACTGCCCACCCGCCGCAGCGCGGCCTCGTCCAGGTCGCAGCACACCTTGACCCGCGCCTGCGCCAGGCCATTGAAATTCCGCAACAGATTCGGGCCCCAATAGCCCAATCCAACCTGTCCTAAAGTCACCATAGTTCTATCCTCGTTCGCAACCGCCGCCGGGCCAAACGTTGGTTGAGTAGCCGTCTGAGGCGTATCGAAACCAACGTTTGGCCCGCCGGCTGAGCAGTTACCCTCGTTCAGAGAAACCGGGTTTTTCTGCAAAATCCGGTTTCTGACCGGCCATTGTCTATTTCTCCAGCAACATCTGCACCCGCGCTGCCACCATGTCCAGCGCCACCGTGTTGTGGCCCCCTTCAGGGATGATGACGTGGGCATAGCGTTTGCTGGGCTCCACGAATTCCAGATGCATGGGCCGCACCGTGGTCATGTATTGATCGATGACCGAATCCAATGAACGGCCGCGATCTTTCAGGTCCCGCTCCAGGCGGCGCATGAAGCGAATGTCCGCGTCGGCGTCCACGAAGATCTTGACGTCGAACAGCTCGCGCAGCGCCGGCTCGGCGAAGATCAGGATGCCCTCCACCAGGATCACCGGCTCTGGGTTGACCAGCCGCGTCTCGGCTGGCCGGGTGTGGGTGCGGAAGTCGTAGGTGGGGATCTGCACCGGCTGCCCGCTGCGCAGGATCTTCAGATGCTCCACCAGCAGCGGCGTCTCCAGCGCGTCAGGGTGGTCGAAATTCAGCCGGGCGCGCTCCTCGAAGGGCAGATTGGAGGCGTCGTAGTAGTACGAATCGTGTTGAATCAAGGCGATCCGGTTCCAGCCGACCTTCTCCAGGATGGCAAAGGCCACGGTGGTCTTGCCGGAGCCGGTGCCGCCGGCTACGCCGATGATGATGGGACGCGTGGGTGTCATGGGCTGTCTGTCCTTGTTGGGGCGGGATCTTCCCGGCTGTAGGTGGTGCTCCAGGCCGCCAGCCATGCCGCGGCCTGCCGCCAGAAGGGTGCGGCCTCCAGCCGGGCCGCCACCAGCACCCCGGCGCGCTGGCGTTGCACGGTCAGCGCCAGCCGGCCGGCCGGCCGGCCGAGGGCCAGCAGGGCCGCGGCCAGCGCCAGCCCGCCGCCGGCGATGATCAGCGCCAGGCCAGGGCTATGGCTGGCCTCTGCCGTGATGAAACGGCCGGCGGTCAGGGTGTAGACCACGTCGTCGATGGCCAGCTCGGCGCCGTCCTGGATGAACTGGTTGGCGATGGGGGTCTGCTGGCCGGGCGGAAAGGCCTGCACCAAAAAGGTGGGGCCGTCGAAACCGCGCTCAGGCAGCGCCGGAAAGGCGACCACGCTGAACACCAGTTGGCTGTCCGGGGCCAGAAAGAGCCGTTCGGCGCGCGGCTGGTCGAAGATCAGCGTCAGCGCCTGCTGCGGGGGGCCTGACCGATCCACCGGCTGCAGCGGCACGGGGTTGCCCGCGGCATCGCGTGCGCTGGCGCTCAGCGCCTGGCCCTCGCCGGTGCGGCGCACCAAAACGCCCGCGGCATAGGCCATGTCCAGGAGGGCGAAGCTCCTCTCCTTGGCCGGCTGGCCATCGCGCTGTACCACCACGCGATCGACGCGCTCGCCCACCGGCGCAGGCGACGCGGTCAGCGCCACCCGGTCGTCCTGGCTCAGGCGCACCGGCTGCCCCGGGGCCAGAGCCAGGTCCACCTCGCGCCAGCCGGCCTGTTGGCCCAGCCACAGCCCGGCCAGCACGATCAACAGGCCCAGGTAGAAGAGCGGTGGGGCCAGCACACCCCAGACGCTGTGCTCGGCCGCCAGGTGCGTCCTGCTGTCAGCGGTCGCGCTGACGACGCGCCAGCCCTCGCTGCGCAGATCCTCAGCCAGCTCCGCGGCGGTCGTCTCGACCTGGCCGGCCAGGCTGAGCTCGGCGTGCAGCGGCCAGCGCTGCGCCGCCTGCGCCGCCGCGGCCGGGTCTACATCGCGCAGCCGCTGCCGCGCGTCCTGGACAGCCAGCCCCAGCCGCAGCAGCAGGATGAAGGCCAGCAGCCCCAGCAAGGCCAGCAGCCAGGGGCTGTGGCGCAGGTCGAAGAGGCCGGCGCCCTGCATGAGGCCGCCCAAGCTGCCATAGCGACTGGCGGTCTCGGCCAGCCAACGCTCCGTGCTCTGCTGCGCGCTGGCCGGGGGCGCCTGGGGCAGCAGCGCGGCCAGCAGCAGCGCCAGCGCGGTCAGGCCCAGCACAGCCGCCAGCAGCCGATTGCCGGCCGCAATGCGGTAGAGGCGATCGACAGGATGGGCAGCAGGCGGGGCGGGGTTGGTCTGGGCAGTCACACAGCACCCTTTGCGGGGCAAGCAAAAGCCCCAACCGTCAGCGGCTGGGGCTTGTCGAGATACAAGGAGCCACCCGTCGGAATCGAACCGACGACCGGCGCGTTACGAATGCGCTGCTCTACCGGCTGAGCTAGGGTGGCACAGCGCCGGGTCATGGCCCGACGCCAGACATTATAGCGCAGGCAAGCCTTAACGCCAAATGAGACTGGCTTCCGCTAAACCCGGGTCACGTAGGCGCCGCTGCGGGTGTCGACGCGGATCATGTCGCCCACGTTGACGAAGAGCGGCACCTGCACCTTGAGACCGGTCTCCAGCTCGGCGGTCTTGGTCGCGCCGGTGGCTGTGTCGCCGGCAAAGCCCGGCTCGGTGTAGGTCACTTCCATGTCCACGGTGGTGGGCAGCTCGATGTCGATGGGCTTGCCCTCGTAGCTGACGACATCCAGGGTCATCTCCGGCTTGAGGTAGTTGACGGCATCGCCCAGCACATCGGCCGTCAGCATGGGCTGGTCGTAGGTCTCCAGGTCCATGAAGGTGTACATGTCATCTTCGTGGTAGAGATACTGGACGGTGGCGTGATCCAGGCGGATGTCCTGGACACGGTTGCCCGACGGGAAAGTGCGGTCGATGGTCGCGCCGCTGCGCAGGTCGCGCGCCTTGATGCGGATGGTCGCGCCGCCGCGGCCGGTCTTGATGTGCTCATACTGCAACACACGGTAGATGTTGCCCTCGAACTCGAATGTAACGCCCTTGCGCAAATCCTGAACGCCAATCATACCTGTTTTCTCCTGGTGTCTGTTTTGGGGTCGAAAAATTGCGACGCGCAGGCCGCGCGCCGCAATGATGGGGGCATTATACGTTCGGGCACTGAAGGCGTCAAGTTTGTGCCGAAAGCCGCAGCGACGAGAAACACGCATGTGCGGCCAGGAGACCGGCGCTTGTTTGGCGACAACGCGCCGTTGGTGTACAATAGCGGGCGGTTCAGCGAGCTACCAAAGACCAGACCAGACGAGGGACATGGCAA
>JACSRL010000053.1 GCA_014879765.1 Anaerolinea sp.
TACGAGTTACGTGCTACGGAAAACACGCACGCTGCACACGCAACCTCCGGTTACGCATTACGAGTTACGTGTTACGTGTTATGACCGCCTCGCATGAACCTGCAAAAAGGTAAACCTTATGGACCTGACACTACCCAAAGAGTATGACCTGCTGCGCCAGATGATTCGGGATGTGATGGAGAATGAGTTCGCGCCGGTGGCCGAAGAGGCGGACGAAAAGGCCGAGGTGCCTTTCGACGCCATCAAGGTGGCGGCCAAGGCCGGGCTGTTCGGCATTCCCTTCCCGCAGCAGTATGGCGGCAGCGGCGCGGGCGAAATGGGCTATGTGATCCTGATGGAGGAGGTCAGCCGGGTGGACAGCGCCATGTCCACCGTGGTCGGCGCCCACATCGGCATCGCGGCCATGGCGCTCTACGTGGACGGCTCGCACGCCCTGAAAGAAAAATACCTGACGCCGCTGGCGCAGGGCACCAAGATCGGCGCCTTCTGCCTGACCGAGCCGGCCGCCGGCTCCGACGCCGCCGCCATCAAGACGCGTGCGGTGCGCTCCAACGGCAACTGGGTCATCAACGGCACCAAGATATACATCAGCAACGGCCCCTTCGCCGATCTGTTCTCCGTGCTGGCCGTGACCGACCCGGCCCTGGGCGCGCGCGGCGGTGTGACCGCCTTCGTGGTCGAGAAGGAGATGGGCACCAAGATCGGCGTCATCGAGAAGAAGCTGGGCATCCGCGCCTCCTCCACCTCCGAGGTGATCTTCGACGAGGTGGAAGTGCCGACGGCCAACGTCATCGGCCAGGAAGGGCTGGGCTTCGTGACCTTTATGAAGACCCTGGACCTGGGCCGCGTGACCGTGGGTGCGGCCTCGCTGGGCGGCGCGCAGAAGGCGCTGGAGATGATCATCGACTACGCCCGGCTGGCCGAGAAATTCGGCATGCCGCTGGCCCACCAGCAGCAGGTGCAGTTCATGATCGCCGACCTCTACTCGGACGTGGAGATGCTGCGCGGGCTGGTCTATCGCACCGCCTGGATGGTGGACAACCACCGTCCCTTCGCGCGCGAGGCCTACGTCTGCAAGCTGCGCGGCAGCGAGATCGCCAGCAAGGCCGTCAGCTATGCCATGGAGATCCACGGCGCGCTGGGGCTGAGCCGCGATTATCCGCTGGAGCGCTCCTTCCGCGACGCGCGCATCGCCGAGATCTTCGAGGGCACCAACGAGATCCAGCGCATCATCATCGCCCGCGACCTGCTCAAGGAAGTCGGCGTGCATATCGAGCCGTAGCCAAGGAGGCAAGCAGTGCGAATAGTTGTTTGCATCAAACAAATCTTCGACCCTGAGACCATCAAGATCAGCCGCAGCCAGCAGGCGATCGACGATCGCGGGGCCAGGAAGATCATGAACCCGCCCGACCGCTGGGCGCTGGATGCTGCGCTGCGGTTCAAGGAAGCCGACCCCTCCATCGAGGTGATCGCCATGTCCCTGGGCGAGCCGGAGGTGGAGGATGTGCTGCGCGAGGCGTTGGCGCTGGGCTGCGACCGCGCGATCCTGCTCAGCGACGCCGCCATCGTCAAGGCGCGCACCGCCGGCCTGGCCCAGATCATCGCCGCGGCCATCAAACGGCTGCGCAACGTGCAACTGGTGATGACCGGCCACATGGCGCTGGACACCGGCAGCGGCACGCTGGGCCCGCGGCTGGCCATCGAGCTGGGCGACTGGCCGGTGCTGCTGAACGTCGATCAACTGCGGCTGGAGGGCGGTCACATCACCGGCCTGCAGAACGCCGACGAGAAGTACTACGACAGCAGCTATCCACTGCCGGCCGTGGCCACCGTGCTGCAGACGCCGCAACACCCGCGCTATCCCCACGGCGCTGAGATCATCAACGCCTACCGCGTGCGCAACGTGGAGGTGTGGAGCAGCCTGGCGCTGGGCGTCGACCCGACCACGCTGCCCGCGCCCACCACCGGCCGCCAGTTGCGTCTGCCGCCCGCGCGCCAGATGGGCTTCATCGTCGAAGGATCGCCCCAGGAGGCCGCTCAAACGCTGGTCGCCATGCTCAGGGCGCGCCGCGTCATCTAGGCTGCGCGCGCAATGGAGCCGGACGTTTTCATGGCCACAGCGCAAACTCCTGGCTTCTGGTGAACAGCCAACTTGGAGAGACTCTATGGACCTATCATTTCTGGAACAACTGCTGGGCGCTACCGTCGAGGAGGAAGAGGGCTACCGCAACATCTGGGTGGTAGCCATCGCCTGGGAGCCGCACCTGCGCCCCTGTGATCTTCAGGTCATCGGCAAGGCGCGCAACCTGGCCGACAGCCTGGGCGCTTATGTCAATGTCCTGCTGGTAGGCGATGACGCCAGCGAAGACCTGGCCCGGGAGCTGATCGCCTACGGCGCCGACGCCGCCTACTGGGGCGCGGGCTATCCCACCGGCCGCAGCCTGCGCGATTTCTTCGACAAACACAAGCCGGAGATTCTGCTCTTCTCTGACGCGGCCGGCGGCCGCAAGATGGCGCCCCGCCTGGCGCAGCGCCTGAAGTGTGCGCTGGTCACCCACGCCGTGGACCTCTCCATCAACGCCGAGGAACGCAGCCTGGTGGTGGCCGCCCCCATCTACCACAGCGCGGCCTACCGGGTGGTGGAGTGCAGGGCCAACCCGCAGATCGCCACGGTGCAGGCCGGCGTCTTCCCCACGCCGGAATATGACAGTTGGCGCAGCGGGGATGTGGAAGAGGTGGAGCTGGTGTGGAAGCCGCAGCCGCCGCTGACGCCGGTGGAGCCGCCGGAGTACTACATCCCGCTGCAAAAGGCGGACATCATCATCGCCGGCGGCCGCGGTCTGCGCGACAGCGGCTGGCAGTTGGTCGAAGCGCTGGCCGCGGCCGTGGCCAAGCGCCTGCCGCACAAGGCCATCGCCCTGGCCGGCTCGCGCGGCGCGTATGACGAGGGCTGGATCGACGCGCAGCAGATGGTGGACCTGACCGGGCACACCGTCGCGCCGGCGCTGTACGTGGCCGTGGGCATCCGCGGCACCTTCCAGCACTTCGGCGCCACCGAGAAGGCGCGCTGCATCGTGGCCATCAACCACAACCCCGACGCGCCGATCTTCCAACACGCCGACTACGGCATCGTCGGCGAGGTCGAGGAGGTCATCCCGGCCTTGATCGAGGTGCTGGAAAGCTAAGGGCGCAGTCGCTTTGCAAGCTTCCCAACGCGGGGACTGGCCAAGGCCAGTCCCCGCTGCGCGTCCAGGCCGGATGAGACAAAAACCCGGTTTCTAATGCCATGCACGGAACCGGCGGGGCAGGGTTCCCAGGCAGGTGGCGGCGTCAAGGCAAACCGTACAGCGCCATACAAGCGCCGCGGCGCATTGCTTGTCAGTAACTGCTCAGCCGGCGGGTACGTGTACGTTGATTTCGATACGGCGGCCTACTCAATCAACGTACACGCACCCGCCGGCTGAGCAGTTACGCTTGTCAAAGCTATCTCCGTGTGCTATGATGGCGCAACGGCGGCAAATAGCCCCTGTGACCGATAGAAGCTCAGCAGTTCACCGGCGCCCCGCGCCTGAACAGCACCCATCTGACAAGGAACTCTATGAAAGTCTTCATTTCCATCGACATGGAAGGCATCTCCGGCGTCGTCAGTCCGGAACAGTGTACCCCTGGCAACGCGGAGTATGAACGCGCCCGGCTGCTGATGACCCAGGAGGCCAACGCGGCGATTCTGGGCGCGCGCGCGGCCGGCGCCACCGAGGTGGTAGTCGCCGACTCGCACGAAAGCATGCGCAACCTGCTGATCGGGGAGCTGGACACCTGGGCCGACCTGATCTACGGCTCGCCGCGGCCCTTCAGCATGATGGAAGGGCTGGACGACAGCTTCGACGTGGTCTTTCTGATCGGCTACCATGCCCGCGCCGGCACCCCCAACGCCATCCTCGACCACACCTACAGCGGCAAAGTGGTCAACCATGTGGAGCTGAACGGTCGGCCGGTGGGCGAGATCGGCCTCAACGCTGCCCTGGCCGGCTTCCACGGCGTGCCCGTCGGCCTGGTTACAGGCGACCAGGCCACCACGGCCGAGGCAACCGCGCTGCTGGGGCCGGCCCTGCAAACGGTGACCGTCAAGCGGGCAGTGGGCAATCAGTCCGCGATCTGCCTGCATCCGCAGGAGGTGCAGAGCATGATCCGCCAGGCTGCCGAGCACGTCCTCAACGCTGAGATCCAGCCGTTCAAGCTGGAATCGCCGGTGGTGCTGCGGGTCCAGCTCCGCTCCAGCCTGATGGCCGACTTTGCCTGCCTGATCCCCGGCGCGCGTCGACTGGATGGCTACACCGTCGAATATGCCCACGAGGACTATCTGACCGTCTACAAAGCCTTCCGCGCCATGGTGCGCCTGGCGTCCTGAATGGCAGGTGGCAAGTTGCAGGTAACAAGTTGCAAGCAACCTGCCTGCACAGCCTTGTCACCCTGTCACCCTGTCACCCCCTCACCCCCTCACGACCATACCCAATGACCATCCGTTTTCTGTTGTTCGACCTGGACGAGACGCTCTATCCGCGCGATGCGGGGGTGATGCAAGAAATCGGCCAGCAGATCCGCCGCTATATCGTCCGGGAGTATGGGACCACGTGGGAGGAAGCTGACAGCCTGGCGCGGCGCTATCACCGGGAGTACGGCACCTCCATGCGAGGGCTGTTGCTCAACAACGACCTGGACGTGGAGCGCTACCTGGCCTTCGTACACGATCTGCCCCTGGGCCTGTTGCAGCCCAACCATGCGCTGGATGCCCTGCTGGCCGAGCTGCCCGACGAAAAGGTGATCTTCACCAACGCCGACCGACCGCACGCCGAGCGGGTGCTGGGGCAGTTGGGCATTCGCCGCCACTTCGACCGCATCATCGACGTGGTCGCGGTGGGCTACATCCCCAAGCCCAACCTGGCAGCCTACACCGCCTGCCTGCACCTGCTGGGCGCGCAGCCGGCCGAGTGCGTGCTGATCGAGGACACCGGCCGCAACCTAGCGCCGGCCAAGCAACTGGGCATGACCACCGTCCTGGTGGACGGCGACCCGGCCGACCCGGCCGACTATAAGATTCCGACGATTCTGGAGCTGGGGCCGGTGGTGGAGAGGATTTTTCGGAGACAGGGTGACAGGGTGACAGGGTGACAGGGTGACAGGGTGATTGAGTGACAGGGTGATTTGGTGATTTGGTGG
>JACSRL010000401.1 GCA_014879765.1 Anaerolinea sp.
GGCTGGCGGTCGGTCTATGCCTTCCACGAGGACTTCGGGCCGGACAGCCTGCTGGGCCGGGCCTCGGATCGCGAGGTGGTGCTGACGCGCATCCTGCGCGCCAAACTGGTCAAGCTGAACCCCAGCCTGCCCGCCGCGGCCTACGACGACGCGGTGTACCAACTGGCCGGCGTGACGGCTGCCCAGTCGCTGCTGGCGGCCAACCGCGAGAAGTACGCCCTGCTGCGCGATGGGGTGTCGGTGGCCTTCCGCAACGCGCGCGGCGAGCTGGAACGGCGCCGGCTGCGGGTGATCGACTTCGACCAGCCGGACGCCAACGACTTCCTCTGCGTGCGTGAGCTGTGGGTGCAGGGCGACCTCTACCGCCGGCGGGCCGACATCGTGGGCTTCGTCAACGGTCTGCCGCTGCTCTTCATGGAGCTGAAGAACGTCAGCAAGGAGATCCGCGCCGCCTACGAGCAGAACTACAGGGACTACCTGGACACCATCCCCCACCTCTTCCACCACAACGCGGTGGTGGTGCTGGCCAACGGCATCGACGCCCGGCTGGGCTCGCTGACCAGCCGTTTCGAGCATTTCCATCAGTGGAAGCGGCTGGCGGAGGGGGAGCCGGGCGCGGTGGACATGGAGACGCTGCTCAAGGGGGTCTGCGCCAGGGCCAACTTCCTCGACCTGGTGGAGAACTTCATCCTCTTCGACGATTCGGCTGGCCAGCCCAGGAAGATCCTGGCCCGCAACCACCAGTTCCTGGGGGTCAACCGCGCGCTCCAGTCCGTGGCCCAGCGGCGGCAGCGGCAGGGCAAGCTGGGCGTCTTCTGGCACACCCAGGGCGCGGGCAAGAGCTACTCCATGGTCTTCTTCACCCGCAAGGTGCACCGCAAGCTGGGCGGCAACTTCACCTTCCTGGTGCTCACCGACCGGGACGACCTGGACACGCAAATTTATAAAACCTTTGCCGGCTGCGGCGTGGTGGACAACGACCGCGACCCCTGCCGCGCGGCCAGCGGCGAGCACCTGAGCCGGCTGCTGACCCAGCACAAGGCGCACATCTTCTCCCTGATCCAGAAGTTCAACAAGGACGTGGAGCCGCACCAGCCCTACACCGAGCGGGACGACGTCATCGTCATCAGCGACGAGGCGCACCGCACCCAGTACGGCGCGCTGGCGCTGAACCTGCGCAACGCCCTGCCGGACGCCAGTTACATCGGCTTCACCGGCACCCCCCTCTTCAAAAACGACGAGATCACCCGGCGCGTCTTCGGCGACTACGTCTCCACCTACGACTTCCAGCGCGCGGTGGAGGATCAGGCCACCGCGCCCCTCTACTACGACGCGCGCGGCGACAAGCTGGGCGTGGCGGTGCATGACCTCAACCAGCGCCTGGCCGAAAAGCTGGAGGCGCTGGAAAACACCCTTCTCCCCGCGGGAGAGGGGCCGGGGGTGAGGGGATTCGACATCGACGTGGCCCAGCGGCTGGAGCGGGAGCTGGGCCGCGACTACCACGTCATCACCGCCGGCCAGCGGCTGGACCAGGTGGCCCAGGACTTCGTGCAGCACTACAGCAGTTCCTGGGAGACGGGCAAGGCGATGCTGGTCTGCATCGACAAGATCACCTGCGCGCGCATGCACGAGCTGATCGGGTTCTACTGGGATCAGCGCCTGCGCGCGCTGCAACGGGAGCTGGCCGCGGCCGCCGATGAGCAGGATGAGCAGTACCGCCGCCGCCAGATCGAATGGATGCGCGAGACCCGCATGGCCGTGGTGATCAGCGAGGAGCAGGGCGAGGTGGAGAAATTCCGCCGCTGGGGGCTGGACATCACCCCCCACCGCCGCCTGATCAAGGAGGGCATGGAGCTGCCCGAGGCCATGCGCCAGCAGCCGCAGTACCGCGCCATGCAGCGGCTGGCGCTGGACGACGCCTTCAAGGCCGCCGAGCACCCCTTCCGTATCGCCATCGTCTGCGCCATGTGGCTCACCGGCTTCGACGTGCCCACCCTGTCCACCCTCTACCTGGACAAGCCGCTCCAGGCCCACACGCTGATGCAGGCCATCGCCCGCGCCAACCGGGTCAGCGAGGGCAAAAACAACGGCCTGATTGTGGACTACTGCGGCATCCTGAAGAACCTGCGCCAGGCGCTGGCCACCTTCGCCGGCGCGGCGGATGATGGCCGCGACGGCGAGGGCGAGGAGACCGACCCGCTGCGGCCTGAGGAGGAGTTGCTGGCCGACCTGGCCGAGGCCGTCGGGCTGGTGCAGACCTTCCTGGCCCAGCGGCGCGCATCGCTGGAGACCATCGTCAACCAGGTGGGCTTTGCGCGCAACGCGGCCATCCTGGCGGCCAAGGAGGCGGCCAACGAAAACGACGAGACGCGCAAGCGTTTCGAGGTCATGTGCCGGGCCGTCTTCAGCAAGTTCAAGGCCTGCCTGACCGTGGACGGCGTCAACCGACACCGGCGCGCGGTCGGCGCGATCGATATCGTCTACAGCAGCCTGCAACAGGACCGCCAGCAGGCCGACATCAGCGCCATCCTCCAGCCGCTATACGCCATCGTCGACCAGGCCATCGCGGTGCAGGACAGCCGGGTGGCCGAGGCGCGCGCGCCCTACGACATCAGCCGGATCGACTTCGAGCGGCTGCGGCGGGAGTTCCAGCGCAGCCCCGCCCAGCATACCGCGGTGCAGAACCTCAAGGCCGCCATCGAGCGACGTTTGCAGCGCCTGCTGGCGCAGAACCCCATGCGCGCCGATTTCCAACGGCGCTACGAGCAGATCGTGGCCGAATACAACCGCGAGAAGGACCGCGCCACCATCGAGCGAACCTTCGAGGAGCTGCTGCGCTTCGTGGAGGCCATGGACCAGGAGGAGCGCCGGGCCGCGCGCGAGGGGCTGGACGAGGAATCGCTGGCCCTGTTCGACCTGCTGGCCAAGCCTGAGCTGTCGCCCCAGGAGACCCGGCGCATCAAGGGGGTGGCGGCCGAGCTGCTGGCCGCGCTCAAGGCTGAGAAGCTGCGCGTCGAGCAGTGGCAGGACAAGGAGGCTACCCGCGACGCGGTGCGCCAGGCCATCCTCGACTTCCTCTGGGACGACGCTGCCGGCCTGCCCGTGAGCCATTACAGCCCGCAGGAGGTGCAGTCGCGCGCTGAAGAGGTCTACCGGCACGTGTTTCGCGTCTACCCGCGGCTGCCCTCCCCCTACTACGAGACGCGCATGGCCGCGTGAAACGCCAGGAGACCCCTGCCTGGAACCGGTCATCCGCCAAGCCCAGCGGCAACGCCTGCGGGCCCTGCGCCCCCCAACCAGCCGCTGAGCAACCAGATCGATGTCGCCGCCGGGCTACCTGCATGGCGAGGATTGGCGGCCTGCGCGCAACCTGAAACACATGACTGGAGAAGCTACCCCATGACCATCGACTACCGCGCCGATGTGCAGATCAGCGTCGAGACTGCCATCGACCTCTACAACCGTTCGACCTTGGGCGAGCGCCGGCCGGTGCAGCGCCCTGACATCTTCGCGTCCATGCTACAACACGCCGACCTGCTGATCACCGCCTGGGAGGGGGAGCGGCTGGTGGGCCTGGCCCGCACGCTGACCGACTGGAGCTACGTCGCCTATCTGGCCGATCTGGCCGTGGACGCCGGCTATCAACGCCTGGGCATCGGCAAGCGGCTGGTGGAGGAGACGCGGGCGCGCCTCTGGCCGGAGTGCATGATCGTCCTGCTGGCCGCGCCGCTGGCCAACGACTACTACCCGCGCATCGGCTTCGAGCACAACCCGCGCGCCTGGGTGTTGCGGGGCGATCCGGCGCCGCGCCCGGCGATCACTCCACACCTGCAAGCGTCGGAATAGAGCTGGCAGGAAATCGCTTGGCCGCACAACCCTGTTCGCCAACCTGCACTTGTGTTTGTTGTCCTTCCTGGTTATAATGCCAGTTCGACCGGGGCCGAAGCCGAATCTCTGTTGCTGGTTACCCCGCAGACTTTGCTACAGCCATGAACCAACCCAACGCCCCTCTTCGTCTTCTGGACCTGGCGCCAGCTGCCCTGCGCGAGCAGGTGGCCGCCTGGGGTCAGCCGGCCTACCGCGCCGATCAGCTTTACCAGTGGCTCTACCAGCGCCTGGCGGTGGATCCGGCCGAGATGAGCAATCTGCCGGCCAGCCTGCGCCAGCGGCTGGCCGAGGAGGCGCAGATCGAGCTGCTGACCCCGGCCGCGGAAAGCGTCTCCTCCGACGGCCACACCACCAAGACCCTCTTCCGCCTGCACGACGGCCAGTTGATCGAGACCGTCCTCATGCGCTACGACCGGCGCAACACCCTCTGCATCAGCAGCCAGGCCGGCTGCGCCATGGGCTGCACCTTCTGCGCCACCGCCCAGATGGGCCTGCAGCGCAACCTGACCCCCGGCGAGATCGTGGCCCAGGTGCTCTACTTCGAGCGCTGGCTGCGGCAGCAGGGCGACGAAAGAACGGCCGCCAGGGCAGGCAGCGGTGGAAAAGAATCGCCCGCCGCTGCCCACGCCTCACACCTCACGCCTCACGCCTCACGAGTCTCCAACATCGTCGTCATGGGCATGGGCGAGCCGCTGGCCAACTATGCCAACCTGTGGCAGGCGCTGCGCACCCTGGTGGACCCGGCCGGCTTTGGCCTGGGCGCGCGCAAGATCACCGTCAGCACCGTGGGGCTGGTCCCCGGCATCGACCGCTTCGCCGAGGAGGAGTTGCAGATCAACCTGGCGGTCAGCCTGCACGCGCCCAACGACGCACTGCGGGCCACGCTGACGCCCATCAACCGGCGCTACCCCATCGCCGAGCTGATCGCGGCCTGCCGGCGCTACGTGGCGCGCACCCACCGGCGCATCAGCTTCGAGTACGCCATGATGGCCGGCATCAACGACACGCCCGCGCTGGCCGAGGAGCTGGCCGCGCTGCTGCACGGGCTGCTCTGCCACGTCAACCTGATCCCCCTCAACCCGGTGGTGGGTTCCCCCTTCCAGCCCTCACGCCGTGCCGACGTGGACGCGTTCGTGGCCATCCTGGAGGCGCACGGCATCCCCACCACCCTGCGCCTGCGCCGCGGCATCGACATCAACGCCGGCTGCGGCCAACTGCGCGCCCGCGTCGCCCAAAGCACACGCACACCCAGCGCGGGTTGAGTAGCGGGTTGAGGGCGCTCAACTGGCATGAGGGCGCGCGATTCCAGCGTATCGAAAC
>JACSRL010000406.1 GCA_014879765.1 Anaerolinea sp.
GGCATCTTCGTGGACGAGACCAACGCCGCGCTGGATGCGCTGCGCATCCTGGAGGGACGGCCCGACAGCCCCTTCGCCACCGGCTGGTTCGAGACTCCCACCATGTACGCCTTCTATCTGGTGGGGCTGTTCAAGCTGTTGGGGACCAGCTTCGCCGCGCTCAAGGTCGCCTCGCTGCTGCCGGCCATTCTGACCGTGGCCGCGCTCTACCCGCTGGCCCGGCTGATGTTCGGCATCCCCACAGCCTTCGCGGCCACCTTCCTGTTGGCCGTCAGCCGCTGGCACATCACCATGAGCCGCTGGGGCTGGAACGAGGTGGCGCCGCTGCTCTTCATGGTGCTGGCGCTCTATTTTGTCCAGCGGGCCAGCCGCGACCGGCGGGCCAGCGATTTTGCCCTGAGTGGCCTCTTCCTGGGGCTGGGCCACTACACCTACCTGGCCTCGCGGCTGGTGACGCTGACGGTGGCGCTTTATCTGCTCTACCGCCTGCTGTTCGAGCGTGGCTTTGCCCGGCGCACCTGGCGCGGGCTGGCCCTCTTCCTGCTGGTCTATCTGGCCACCTTTGGGCCGCTGCTGGTGACCTACGTTCGCAACCCCTTCACCTTCAGCAACCGCAGCCAGCAGGTCAGCATCCTGGTGGACATGCAGGAGTACTACCTGCAACAGCGCACCCCCGCGCCCAAGATCGTCGGCCAGGTGCTGCGCGCGGTCGGCCTGCCCAAGGAGGTCAGCCTGCTGCCGCTGCAAGAGAGCGTGCTGCGCCACGGGGAGATGTTCCTGGCCTTCGGCGACCGCAACCCGCGCCACAACCTGCCCGGCGCGCCCATGGTGGACCCCATCACCGGCAGCTTGTTGATCCTGGCGCTGGGCTTTGCCATCTTCCAGCTCTTTCGGCCCAACGCCCGCCGCGCCGAGGATGACGACGACGCTGGCCCTGGCGCGGGCGGGGGGCAGCGCTATGCCCTGCTGCTGCTCTGGCTGCTGATCCCGCTGCTGGGGGGCATTTTGACCCGGCTGGACGAGGCGCCGCAGGCCTATCGCACGCTGCCGGTGATCGGCGCGGCGGCGCTGCTGGCCGGCGACGCGGCCGTGCGCAGCGCGCGCGTCTTCGGCTCAGCCATGGTGCATCTGGGCGACGCCAAGGATGCCCGCTGGCTGCGGGCGCTGCCGGCCGGCCTGATGGCGCTGCTGCTGCTCTGGTCAGGGCTGCTCAACTATCGCCTCTTCTTCGACGTGCAGGCCAAAGATGGCCGCGTCTGGCAGGCCTTTTCCCCCGTCGAGACGGCCGTGGCGGCCGAGGTGGCGTCCGCGATGCAGAACAGCAGCTTGTATCTCTCCCCCCGGCTCTACCATTTTTCCCCCCTCAAGTTTTTGACCTACCGCTCGCCCAGGAGCGGCGGGGGCGGGCTGGATCATCCCGCCTACCAGATGACCGAGCCGGCCACCGATCTGCCGCTGAGCGATCCGTTTGGCCAGGACGCGCGCTTCGTGCTGGACACCTACTATCAGGATGTGCCGGAGATCTTTCTGCGCTACTACCCCGGCGCTCAGTTCGAGCTGGTGGAGGGGCCGGGCGGCCAGCCGCTCTATCTGAGCGTCGCCGTGCCGGGCGCGGAGATCCGCGCGCTGCAAGGGCTGCGCGCTCGCTTTGCCCTCACGCCCGATCAGGTGGAGGAGCGACGCTACGAGGGCGCGCCCCGCTTCGTCTGGCCCCCTGATCTGGCCCAGCAGGCCGGCGGGCAGGCCACGGCCCAGTGGGTCGGTTCGCTGAACATCCCGGCCAGCGGCGACTATGACTTCGAGCTCGACGGGCCCGGCCTGTTGACGCTGGACGGCGAGCCGTGGCAGGGGCCGCGCTTCCTGGGCAAGGGGCTGCACAGCCTGGCCGTGCAGCAGACCGAGCCGGGGACCGAGGCCACCCTGGTGCTGAGCTGGCTGATTCCTGGCCAGACCGACTTCGAGCCCGCGCCCCCCAACGTCTTTTTCGTCGTCGATCCCCCCACGCAGGGGCTGCGCGGCGATTATTTCAGCGGTGAGCTGTGGGAGGGGGCGCCGCTGTTCAGCCGCGTCGATCCGCTGCTGCTCTTCGCCTGGCCGGAGGAGGAGCCGTGGCCCGCGCCCTTCTCGGTGCGCTGGACCGGCACGCTGACCGCGCCGGCGGCGGGCGAGTATCGCTTCCAGCTCAACGCCGACGACGGCGTGCGCTTCTGGTTGGATGGCGAGCTGCTGGGCGAGAGCGTCACGCCGGACAACGTCAACCTGATCGACGTGCAGACGCAGCTCAGCGCGGGCCAGCATTCCATCCGCATCGACTATTTCCAGCGCGGCGGCGGCAAGGCGCTGGAGTTCTGGTGGCAGCCGCCGGGCGAGCCGTTGCGCCCCGTCCCGCCGTCGGCGCTGACCCCGGCGGAGTAAAGCGGCCCTCTGGGCAGCGTCGTCTCACGCCAAGGGGCCAAGGCGCAAGAGACCGGCCCAAGCGGCGGCCAGGCGGGCACGGTCGGAGACCGGCCCGAGCGGTGGCCAGGCGGGCACGGTCAGAGACCGGCCCGAGCGGCTGTCACCCTGTCACCCTGTCACCCTGTCATCCCCCCCGGAGGGCGTCCTATGAAACGAATCGCGGGCATCCTTGGTTTGATCGTCGTCATCCTCCTGGCGGCGGCGCTGGTGGGTTGGTTCTATCGCGGCCAGCAGGCGGAACCGGGCGCCGGGGCTGAGGTGCTGCCGGTCTATCATGGCGAGCTGGAGGTGCTGGCCATGCCCGACGCGGGCCGGGCGCCGCTCTTGCAGGCCATCGACGGCGCGCGGGAGAGCATCCGGCTCAAGATCTACCTGATCACCGATGACGCCATCGTGGCCGCGCTGCAAGAGGCGGCGCAGCGGGGGGTGGAGGTGCGGGTGCTGATCGAGGAGGAGCCCTTCGGCGGGGGCGAGACCAACGCGCTGGCGGCCCAGGAGCTGGCCGCGGGCGGCGTTCAGGTGCTGCCCCGGCCCGGCGCCTTCGTCTACAGCCACGAGAAAAGCCTGGTGGTGGACGACCGCCGCGCCTACATCATGACCCACAACCTGACCAACTCCTCCTTCAACCGCAACCGGGAGTACCTGGCCATCGTCGAAGACCCGGCCATCGTCGCGGAGGTGGCCCAGGTCTTCGACGCCGACTGGCAGCGGGAGGAGCCGGATCTGAGCCAGGCGCGGCTGGTCTGGAGCCCGGTCAACAGCCGGGCGCGGCTGGAGGCGCTGGTGCAGCGCGCCCAGGTCAGCATCGACGTGCAGCACACCTCGCTGGTGGACGAGCGGCTGATCGATCTGCTGGCCGCGGCCGCCCAGCGGGGCGTGCGGGTGCGGGTGACCACGCCGGCTATCCTGGATCCCGGCGAGATGGAGTACGAGCCGATCAAGAAGCTGGCGGCCGCGGGCGTGGCGCTGCGCTTCCTGGATGCCCCCTACGTCCACGCCAAGGCCATGATCGTGGATGGCCAGACCGCCATGATCGGCTCGCAAAACCTGACCGCCAACTCGCTGGAGAACAACCGTGAGCTAGGCATCATCTTCGACGACCCGGCCGCGGTCAACCGGCTGGCGCGCGTCTTTTTGCAGGACTGGAACGACGCCGAACCGTGGGCCGGCCCGCAGCCCACCGCCACCCTGCCGGCCGGCGGCATCCTGCGCTGGGATCAAGCCGGCGACTACGTGGGCCAGACCGCCACGGTGGAGGGGGACATCGTCGACACCTACGACACCGGCAAGGTGACTTTTCTCAACTTCGACGACCAGCGCACCTTCACCGCGGTGATCTTCGCCAGCGATTACCCCGCCTTTGCCCAGCCGCCGGAGGATGCCTATTGGCGCAAGCGGGTGCGGGTCACCGGCCAGATCAAGCCCTACCAGGACGCGCTGGAGATCATCGTCCAGTCGCCGGAGCAGATCGAGATCGTCGCCGACCTGTTGGCGCTGGACGGCCGGCCGCGGCCGACCGTGCCGGCCAGCGGCGTCATCCCCTGGCAGGAGGCCGGCCAATACCTGGGCCAGCGGCTCACCGTGGAGGGGGAGGTGCTGCGGGTCCACAACAGCGGCAAGGCGGCCTTTCTCAACTTTGCCCAGGACTATCGGGGCAAGTTCTCGGTGGTGATCTTCGCCTCTGACTTCGAGCAGTGGCCCGCGCCCCCCGATCAGGTCTACAACGGCCAGCGGGTGCGGGTGACGGGCAAGATCAAGGAGTACAACGGCGCGCCGGAGATGATCGTCGAGTCGCCGGAGCAGGTCGAGATCCTCGGCCCGGCCGCCAGCGCGGCCGTGACCCCTGCGCTTCCGGCTGCGGCCGGCCGGGCAGGCGGCGGCGCGCTGATCGATGAGCCGGCCGCCGCGGCCGTCGTCACGGCCAGCGCGACCCTGAGCCCCACGGCGGCCGCGCCGCTGTCCATCGTCCCCTGGCAGGACGCGGCCGCCTACGAAGGGCGGTCGGTGGCCGTCGAAGGGACGGTGGTGGACAGCTACAAGTCCGATTCGGTGATCTTCCTCAACTTCAGCGATGACCGCAGCCAGTTCAAGGCGGTGATCTTCCAGCGCGACTGGAGCAAGTGGCCGCAGCCGCCGGAGCAGTGGCTGCTGGGCCAGACCGTGCGCGTCAGCGGCCCGGTGGTGCTCTACAACGGCGCGCCGGAGATCATCGTCAACGAGCCGGGCCAGATCGAGCTCGTGGGCCAGCCCGCGGCCCAGGGAACCCCCGCGCCGCCGCCGGTGATCCCCTGGCAGGAGGCCGGCGCCCATGCCGGCCGCCGCGTCACCGTCGAAGGGGTGGTGGTGGATACCTACAGGTCGGACAAGGTGATCTTCCTCAACTTCAGCAGCAACCGCAACGACTTCAAGGCTATCATCTTCGCCAGCGCCTGGAATCGTTGGCCTGAACGGCCCGATGAGCTGTACTTCGGCCAGACCCTGCGCGTCACCGGCCTGGTCAAGCTCTACGAAGGCGTCCCTGAGATCATCGTGGACGACCCGGAGCAGGTGGAGGTGCTCGGGCCGTAGCTGCCGCTTTCCCGCTCCGGATCTCACGCCAAGACGCCAAGACCGCAAAGGGCAGAACCCGATCTGTATCTCACTCCCGCTCTGGCCGGTCTCTGACCGAGCCTTCCGCTCTGGCCGGTCTCTGACCGAGCCTTCCGCTCTGGCC
>JACSRL010000051.1 GCA_014879765.1 Anaerolinea sp.
TGACGCCTGACGAGATCGAGCAGTACCAGCGCCAGCTTTCCGGCATCCTGGAGCACTTCGAGACCCTCAAGCAGGTCGATACCTCCAGCGTGCCGCCCACGGCCAGCGTCCTGCCCCTGCGCACCGTCATGCGCGCCGACCAGGTGCGCCCCAGCCTGCCCACAGAGGACGCCCTGGCCAACGCGCCCGACCAGCAAGACGGCTTCTTCCGCGTGCGCGCGGTGTTTGGCGAGGAGTAGCAGGTGGCAGGTGGCACGCATCACGCCTCTCGTTTCACCGGATACAACCGACGGCTCTTCACACTCCTGCGCAACGCAAAGACCTTCCCATCCTCGCACATTCCGGGTTACGAGTTACGCATTACGCATTAAGTTTCACCGAATTCCCCCATGAGGAGAACACACCGGTGTCCGACGAACTGTTTCGACTGACCATCCATGAGGCGGCGGCTTTGCTGCGGCAGCGCGAGATTTCGTCTGTGGAGCTGACGCAGGCGGTGCTGGAGCGCATCGTCGCCGTGGACAACGCGGTCAAGGCTTATCTCAGCCTGATGCCAGAGGCGGCGCTGGAGAGCGCGGCCGAGGCGGATCGCAGGCTGGCGGCCGCGGACGACCCGGCCAGCCTGCCGCCGCTGCTGGGCATTCCGCTGGCCATCAAGGATGTGATCCAGGTGGCGGGCGCGCCGACCACCTGCGGCTCGAAGATGCTGGAAGATTTCGTGGCGCCCTACGAGGCCACGGTGATCGGCAAGCTGCGAAGGGCCGGCGCGGTGCTGCTGGGCAAGACCAACACTGACGAGTTCGCCATGGGCTCCTCCACCGAGAACTCGGCCTTCGTCACCACCCGCAACCCGTGGGATCTGAGCCGCGTGCCGGGCGGCTCCAGCGGCGGCAGCGCGGCCGCAGTGGCAGCCGACGAGTGCCTGGCCGCGCTGGGCAGCGACACCGGCGGCAGCGTGCGCCAGCCCGCCTCGCTCTGCGGCGTGGTGGGGATCAAGCCCACCTATGGCCGGGTCAGCCGCTACGGCCTGACGGCCTTCGCCTCCAGCCTGGACCAGATCGGCTGTCTGGCCAAGGATGTCACCGACGCGGCCATCCTGTTGCAGGCCATCGCCGGCCACGACCCGCTGGATTCGACCAGCATGGACGCGGCTGTGCCTGATTATGTGGCGGCGCTGGGGCTGGCTCGGTCGGAGACCGGCCAGAGCGGTGGGGTGGAGCTGCACGGCCTGCGCGTCGGCGTGCCGCGCGAGTATTTCATCGACGGCATGCAGCCAGCGGTGCAGCAGGCCGTGACTGCGGCCATTGACACATTGGCAGCCCTGGGCGCGCAGGTGCAGGAGATCAGCCTGCCGCACACCCAGTACGCGCTGCCAGTCTATTACCTGATCGCGCCGGCCGAGGCCAGCGCCAACCTGGCCCGCTACGACGGCGTGCGCTACGGCCTGCGCCATCCCGACGCCCAGACCATGTGGGAGGGCTTCAAGCTGACGCGCGGCGCCGGCTTCGGGCCGGAGGTCAAACGGCGCATCATGTTGGGCGCCTATGCCCTCAGCGCGGGCTACTATGACGCCTACTACCTGAAGGCCCAGCAGGTGCGCACGCTGCTCAAGCGCGATTTCGACCTGGCCTTTCAGCAGGTGGACGTGATCGCCTGCCCGGTCAGCCCCACCACCGCCTTCCAGGTCGGCGAGAAGGCCGACGACCCCATGAGCATGTACCTGGCCGACGTGTTCACCCTGTCGCTCAACCTGGCCGGCAACTGCGGGCTGAGCGTGCCCTGCGGCTTCGACCCCCAGGGCCTGCCCATCGGCCTGCAACTGATCGGCCCGGCCTTCGGCGAGTCAACCATCCTGCGCGCGGCCTATGCCTATGAGCAGGCAACCGACTGGCGGGCGCGCAGGCCGGTGATCGGTGAACAGTGAACCGTGAACCGTGAACGGTAAGCAGTGAACAGTAGGCAGTTCGATGGTGACAAGTCGTAGGTAACCAATCTAGACAAGGACGTCTCTCGTGAAACTCATCCTGCCCGTTGCGGGCTATGGCAAACGCATGCGGCCGCACACCTGGTCGCACCCCAAGGTGTTGATCGACGTGGCCGGCAAGCCGATGCTGGGCCACGTGCTGGACCAGTTCGACGGCGTCGGCATCGACGAGGTGATCTATATCACCGGCTGGCTGGGCGAGCAGATCAAGCCCTACGTCGAAACCAACTACCCGCAGTTCGGCGCCCGCTTCGTGGTGCAGGAGGAGCTGGTGGGCCAGAGCCACGCCATCTGGCTGGCGCGAGACTTCATCAGCGGCCCCTGCTTCATCGTCTTCGCCGACACCATCTCGCGCATCGATCTCAAGGCCATGGCGCGGACGGACGCGGACGGCGTGCTGGGCGTCTGGCAGGTGGACGACCCGCGGCGCTTCGGCGTGGCCTTCACCCGGCCCGACGGCACGGTGGAGCGCTGCGTGGAGAAGCCGGACACAGCCGAGCACAAGCTGGCCATCATGGGCGTCTACTACGTGCGGGAGGGCCGCGATCTGATCAGCGCCATCGAGGAGCAGATGGCCCGCCGGCAGACGCTCAAGGGCGAGTTTTTCCTGGCCGACGCCTTCAATTTGATGCTAGAGCAAGGCGCGCGCTTCACCACCGAGACCATGAGCGTCTGGCAGGACTGCGGCGTGCCGGCCTATCACCTGGCCACCAACCGCTGGCTGCTGGACAACGGCCAGGACAACAGCCAGACCAGCGCGGCCCGGCTGGTCAACAGCGTCATCGTGCCGCCGGTCAACCTGGCCGACGGCTGCGTGATCGAAAACTCGACCATCGGCCCCTACGCGGTAGTGGAGCATGGTTGCCGGGTCATCGACAGTCGCCTGAGCGACACGATCCTCATGGCCAGCAGCGCGGTGCAGGGCAGCCAGTTGTCCGACTCGCTGGTCGGTGAACGCGCCGAGGTGAAGGGCTACATGGGCAGCTTGAACGTCGGTGATGATAGCCAGATTGCGGCAGAATGATGATTGTTGTCGGCTCGGTTTTGTTCTTGTAACTGTTCAGGTGCCGGGCACTTGCGCTTGACTTCGTAGCGTGGATTGGCTTCATGTGTCCATTGCAAGCGTAGATACTACGCGAAGTGCCCGGCACCTACGGCTGAATAGTTACTTGTTCTTAATGAAAGGAGAAACCCATCATGTTCACTAAACAGGAGCTAAGTGCTGAACTTGAGAGCATGGATCGATGGTACAGCGTGCATTTTGCTGAGCTGGTGAATCAGTATGGGGGCAAGGCAATTGCGGTAGTGCAGGGCAATGTCGTTGCCGTCGCCGAAACCGAGAAAGAAGCTGACGAAGTTGCCCGACAGCTCTACCCAAAATCATTCCCGTTGGTTGTAACAGTGCCGCAACCTGAGGAACTGGTATGCCTGATCTGATTGTGTATTCGTACAAGCTATCGGCGGGCATGCGGCTGCCGTTTATCACCTTCGCGATCCAGAATGGACAGAAATGGTTCGCGGTCGAAGCATACGTAGACAGCGGAGCGGTCTACAGCGTGTTCACCCCGGCAGTTGCATCTCGTATCGGCTTGGAGTTCCGCAGCGGCCATCGTACTCTCATTCAGGTCGGTGACGGCGGACTGATACCGGTGTTCTTGCACGACTTGGAAGTCCAAGTCGGTCAACATCGCTTCGTAGCGCCTGTCGGGTTCTCAGATCGTCTTGGCATCAGGTTTGGTGTGCTTGGTCGATCCGGATTCTTTGATCGGTTCAGAGTATGTTTTGACGAGAAGCGATTCCTAGTGACACTGGCACTCTTAGATTGACCCACAATGCTCAGCCTGTGGATGTAGCAAAAGATTCACGAGCTGGCTTCGTGATGAATCACCTGACAAGATCGCAGGAGGCAATCCATGCAACAGCGCATTTCCAAACGGGTGGCCTCAGTGCCCCCCTCCGGCATCCGCAAGTTCTTCGACATCGCCGCCACCATGCAGGACGTGATCAGCCTGGGCATCGGCGAGCCAGATTTTGTCACCCCCGACGTGATCCTGCAGGCCGGCCTGGCCAGCCTGCAGCGTGGCGAGACCCGCTACACCTCCAACTCTGGCACCATCGAGCTGCGTCGCGCGATCAGCCAGAAGACCGAGGAACTGTACGGCGTCCACTACGACCCGGACAGCGAGATCCTGGTGACGGTGGGCGTCAGCGAGGCGCTCTACCTGGCGTTGACCGCGCTGCTGGACCCCGGCGACGAGGTGATCGTGCCCGAACCCTGCTTCGTGGCCTACACGGCTGAGGTGGTCTTCGCCGGCGGCTCGCCGGTGACCATCGCCACCCAGTTCGCCAACGACTTCCAGGTCACCGGCGCCGAGATCGAGGCCGTCATCACGCCGGCCACCAAGGCGCTGCTGATCGGCTATCCCAACAACCCCACCGGCGCGGTGCTCAGCCGCCAGCGGCTGGAGGAGATCGCCCAGGTGGCCGAGAAGCACGATCTGATCGTCCTGTCCGATGAGATCTACGACCGGCTGGTCTACGGCGAGCACCGCCACGTCTGCTTCGCCAGCCTGCCGGGCATGAAGGAGCGCACCATCCACCTGGGCGGCTTCAGCAAGGACTACGCCATGACCGGCTGGCGCATCGGCTACGCCTGCGGGCCGCGGGAGGTGCTGGAGGCCATGCGCAAGATCCACCAGTACACCATCATGTCCGCGCCGACCATGGGCCAGGCCGCGGCCGTGGCGGCCATGGTCGATCCGCAGGCCGAGGAGGCGGTGCAGGCCATGATCGCCAGCTACGACCGCCGCCGCCGGCTGATGGTGGATGGGCTGAACAGCATCGGGCTGACCACCTTCGAGCCGCAGGGTGCGTTCTACGCCTTCCCCAACGTGCAGATCAGCGGCATGGACGAGGACACCTTCGCCTGGACCCTGCTGGAGGAGGAGAAGGTGGCAGTGGTGCCCGGCACAGCCTTCGGCGCGGCCGGCCAGGGCCACGTGCGCGCCTGCTACGCCACGGCCTACGAGCAGATCGAGCAGGCGTTGGAGCGGATGCAGCGTTTTGTGCGCAGACACGGGTAAAGTAGATCGCCAGAATCCAACGCCTTGCGTAACTGCTCAGCCGTAGGTGCCGGGCACTTGAGTCTACGCTTGCAATGCGACACGTGAAGCCAATTC
>JACSRL010000047.1 GCA_014879765.1 Anaerolinea sp.
GGCTTCACGTGTCGCATTGCAAGCGTAGATGCTACGCGAAGTGCCCGGCGCCTACGGCTGAATAGTTACTGATGCCATATGTAACAATGTAACATCGCCCTCGGCAGCAAGAAAGCGGGCCACCTCCCAAGGCGTGGGTGCAACATGAATCGCGTTGGCATGATTTCATCCCTCCTGGCGCGCCCGGCTTGGATGGTTGATGGAACGGTTCCCAGCCTCCTGACCGCGCCAATCTGTGCGAAGTCGGTAGACGCGTTGCGTGAGTTCCGGCGCCGGGCGCTTACTGCTGCGTCTGCCGCAGCCCGTAAACGCCCGACACTTGAGCTTCCTTACCATGGGTGCGAGCCTTCGCATCAGCGCGCCCAGCATGCCTACAACGGCTTTTCTGGATCTGCGCTTTCACCATCAGCTTCGGCTGCTGGCGCACCACGCTGCAACGGATCCGCATCGCTGGCTGCGACCGTGGGCTCCAGCACAGACGCCAGGAGTGTGTCCAGTTCGTCCCATGCTTCCGGTTGATCCGGCGTATCGGGATTGGGTGGTTCAGGCTGCATCTGAGATGGATACAGCTCTGCGGCCATCACAGGGACTGACTGCGGAATCTCGAAACGGCCTCCGCATTGCAAACAGAAGTTGGCTGTAGCGACTGCCTGCGCGCCACACTGGGGGCAGTACTTCACGCCTGTCGCTGCAGCCATCGGTTGCACTGGCAACGGAGCCGCGGCGGCTGGCGGTGAAGCAGGGGGAGCCGCCAGCGCCGCCTGGGAAGCGCGCGTCTCGGACACCGGAGCCGCATCGGGCACGAACTGATAGTGGCAGAAATGACAGACCAACGCACCGCTGTTGACCCGCTCCGCGCAGCGCGGACAGACCTTGGTCGTTTCTACCACCTGTTGGGCTGCTTCGTTGTTGACGCGCTTCGCCACCTGGTATGCATCGTAGATCGACCAGATCCAGACTGCCGGCCAGGTGATAAAGCCAACGATAAGCCCCATGAGCAATACGTTGACAACCTGGACCGCAATGATGATGACCCCTTTGACGACCTCGCCGTTGTAGATCTGGCCGACACCTGAGATGAGGAAACTCAGAATCGCGGCCAGGGTCGGGTTTTTAGACAGTTGTTGAGTAGTCATGTCTTTCCTCCAAGGTGCTCCGAAATCGCTGAGATATGGACGATGTGTACACTGTATGGAACTCTGCTAATCGTATGGGATCGCTATCGATAGGCTGCCTCCTTTCGCAACGCTTAGTCGGCGTCGATCATCACTATCGAAGATGCCGTCAGCACCTGCTCATTCTGCACAGTGACAAAAACCCAGATGTGGTAGAGGCCAGGCTGGCCGTTGAAGTCCAGGATAGCGCGCGTGTGGAAGCGGCCGCCGTCCACCGTGGTGCGCGGTGCGCTGAAGAACTGCGCCGCCGATTGGTAGCTGCCGGTCGCGTCCAACTGCTCGATGGTCATGGGCGACGGGAAAGGCTCGTAGGCCAGGTTGATCAGCGGATCCGTGGCGCCGGCCAGCAGCCGGCCGCTGATCTCCACCTCCGCGCCGACCGGCAGCTCAGCCGGCAGCGGGTCCAGCTCCACATAGCGGTTGACGAACTCCTGCACCAGGCGCAGCTCGCCAAGCTCCGGGCGATAGGCGATGCCGATGCCCACGTGGGTATGGGCGGGGTCCAGGATGTTACGGCGGTGGCCGGGGCTGTCCATCAGGCCCAGGTGGGCATCCAGGATGCGCTGCGGCCAGTCCAGGATCGGCGCTGGCTGGCCGTTGCCGGTGCGCCAGGTCATGTGGATGTTCTCGAACACGGCGTCGGTCATGCCGGCATCCAACGCGGCCCGATGCTCTGGCCCATAGCCAGCGCGGTTCCAGTGGCTGAAAAACGGGCCGCTCAACATGTCCTCGGCGTGGGCCTGAGCCACCGCGGCCGCCGCAGGGTCCCAGACGACCGGCGCCAGGCCGGCTTCGCTGCGGCTTTGATTGATCAAGTCGAGCGCGCGCGACAGGAGGCCATCGAATCCCGGTGGGAGCAAATTCGAAGACACGGTCGGCGCGGTTGTGACCGTGGGCGTGGACACAGGCGGTGCGGGTGTGGCTGTATCGAGGGCAGGTGCGTCGGCAGATAGGGTCTCCATCGGACGAGCGGTGGGCGACTCACCCGCGGCCGCGGTCGTTGCCAAGGCTGAAGACGCCCCTGCCGGTGGCGGTTGATCCTGCCCGCGGCCAAACAACAGCCAGCCCAGCAGAATCCCTGCGGCAAGGACCACCCCAGCGCCAGCCATGAAGAATAACGGCTTGCGCGAAGCCTGGCTGGAACCCTGGTGACGCGGCGGGTAAGACCTCACGAGCCAACCCCTGGCGTCCCAATGGCATGGGCGCTGCTGGTTGGATCAGCCGGAGCCTGCGGGACAGCGGCCGCCACGCCGCGCCACTCACGCCACACCAACACCAGAAAGTGCGGCAGGAAGGTCAACAGCGCCATTGCCATCATGCAGGAGAGCATCATGGTCACCGGCTCCATGATGCTGAAGGGTTCGATGGCGGCCGCGCCAGCTCCTCGGCCAGCAGTCAGCCAGGCCATCACGCCACCTGAAGCCATGATCTGCGCGCGCAACAAAACAGGGCCGATCAGCCAGGCAATGGCCAGATAGACCACGCTGACATCGCGGCGTATGGCCAGAGCAACGATGGCAAACCAACCGGCGAACATCATGTACAACGCGCCCAGCATGGCTATAGCGGCGGCTGTGCTCTGGCCGGCTTCGTTGAGACCAAAGGCGACGATGCGCGCCAGGCTATAGATCACCCAGAAGACCAATACACTGCGCCATTGCGCGGCCAGTTTCACGTGGCGGAACAACAAAAGGATCTCGCCCAGAAACACAAACAGCAGCAATAAGACACCCAGCAGATCAAGCGCGGCGACCATGGATACGATCAGCAGCAGATTGCAGAGCAAAAAGCCGCTCCACAACAGGACGGTGCCAAGGAGTACGAATCGTTTGCGGTGTTGTGGGTTCATCAGTAGGAAGCTATCAACCACTCATGGAGCCGAACGCCGCACTTCGGGCATGTAGCGCCCAACTCAAAGTCGCCGGCCACCGCTGCGCCGCAGCCACAACGCCCAGCCCAGCGGCCGCGGGCCAGGAAGTAGGCGACCGCGCTCACGGCCAGGATGATCACGCCGAGGCCTATGCCGGCTATAGCCTTGGGCGTCAGTGTGTCGTAAACCCAGGGAAAGAAGATGTGGCTTGTGACCGGAACCACCACCAACAACAAGCCCAGCAACAACACCGATGTCTCGGCGAGCCAGACCCGCCGCACCCGGCTGCCCAAGCCATACCAGGTCAGTATGCGCCGTTTCAGTGCTCCATCCAACCACAGGAAGCTCAGCAGCGCTGCCGGCATGACCACAGCAAAGTAGACCAGCGGCGTCAGGATGTGCCACAGAATGAACTGTCCCCAAGTGATCTCGACCCCCATCAGCCGCGGCAGGTCGTCGCCGGCGACGCCGGCCAACGCATATATCCACAGATCGATCGCCGCGCCCCAACCTTCCGCATTGGTAGCCTGCGCCAAGAGCGCCGCCGGCAGGTCTATCAAGTAAGGGGTCAGTTTGATCGCTGTGTACAACAGGACCAGACCCAGCACGGCTGGCCTCAAGCGCAGACCTCGGCGACGACCAAGACACCACTGGGGCAACAGCCACAGGCTAAAGACCACAAAACCGGCCGCGAAGGCCAGATGGGCGCCCGGCTGATAGATCAAACCAGCGGTCAGCGCGCCGCGCAGGATCAGTTCCAACATCACCACTGCCAAACCGGCCGAGACGGCCATGGAACGCCAAGAGCCGAAGACCAGGTGTGGAGAGGCCAGGCAGTCCTTGCGCACCTGATGATCTGGGTGATTAGCAAACTGCGGCGCCACAAACGCCTGATAGATGGACTTGAGACGTGACCAGTCAAAGGAGAAACGCTTAGCATTGGGCGTTGCTGGGCGCAATGACCCCAACGTGTGCAGCGCGAGACCGGCTCTCACGGCCTTTGCGCTGCCCACCAATGCGGCGGCGCGGGCGTCAGCATACAGTTCACGCACACGCAGCAAACGCCGCCAGAAGAGGCCAAACAACACAAACCCGCTGATGATAAATGGCAGATAGGCCGACGTGTGGAAGAGCAGGAAGGTCGCCCAGATCGATGGATTCTGCTCAGGATCAGCCAGACGAGCGAAAATCGCCGGGTTCTCCTGTTCCAACAACGGCAGCACCCAATCCAAATCCGGCGCCGGCAGGCCGGGCAGCAGGCCGGCCCAGAACTGCTCCAGTTGGTCCCAAAAGGCCGGCTGCAACACCTCAGGGCTGACGTCGATGATAAACAACGAGAGGCCGACGCTGATCCAAAGATTGGCCAGCATGACCAGGATCATCATCTTGAGCAGGCTGTAGGAGAGCCACATCATGGAGAGGTCGCGGTTGAGGAAGTGGGCCAGCTCATGCGCCAGAATCGCGCGCACCGATAGCCGTCTCTCATGCTTGGCGCCCTGCAAGCGGTCGCTCAACGCCATGACATTCTTCTGCCCCATCCCAATATAGCGTTGACGGCCTGTGCCAAAGGCGTGGATCCCCAAAGGCGCCGAGCGAAGTGTGACCAGCGGCGACGGACTGTTCCCCGCCAGATCGATCAACTCGCGTTGGATGCTTTCCGCGGCTTGCCGCGTCTGTGTGTCCGCTGGCTCTTCGGCAACCGACGCAGCATCAAAAGGCGCCAGACGGTGGCGTCGCAGCCAAACGCCCGGCCGGCGCAGATAATCACGCAGCGACAACAGGGTGAAGCCCAACACCATGGGCGGCCACCACATCTGCGAACCAGGCAACATGCTGGCAAAGACCGCCCCCAACACCACCAGGGCGATCAAGCCAAAGAGAATCGCCGTGAAGCTGGGCAAGGCCAGCACATTGAGCTTGGGCAGAGCTTCAGAGATCGCTGGCTCCTCTGCCGGCTGGCTCATGATGCGCCCTCTCCCTGCTGGCCAGCCAACAGCATGGCCTGCAGGCTGGTCGACAACAATGTCGCCAACTGCTCGATCTGCACGTCATTCATGCCAGCCAAGCGCGCCTGGAGCGTCAGCCACTGGCGCA
>JACSRL010000026.1 GCA_014879765.1 Anaerolinea sp.
TGGCCACCTTTGTCAGCAACCACGACGGCGGCATCGAGCGGGCGGGCTATGGCCTGCGCCGGGCCTTCCCCGCGGCCAGCGATGCCGAGCTGGTGCAGCGCATGACCTGGAGCTACGCCATGCTCTTCCTGGCGCGCGGCTTCCCGGTGATCTACTACGGCGACGAGCAGGGCTTCGTGGGCGGCGGCAGCGACAAGCTGGCGCGCGAGGACATGATGCCCAGCCTGGTGCCGGAGTATATGCACAACGACCTGATCGGCACCGACGCCACCCCGGCCGACGCCAACTTCGACACCGATCACCCGCTCTACCAGGCCATCGGCGAGCTGGCCCAGGTGCGGGCCGACAACCTGGCCCTGCGCCGCGGCGCACAGATCCACCGCTTCAGCACCGACGGCCCCGGCATCTACGCCTTCTCCCGCATCGAGCGCGAGGAGCAGGTGGAGTATGTGGTGGCCTTCAACAGCGCCACGACCAACGCCAACGCCACCTTCCCCGTCTACCTGGCCAACACCCAGTACACGGCTGTCTATCCGGCCGGCGGCGCGGCGCTGACCAGCAGCGCCGGCGGCGAGTTGACCGTCAACCTGGGGCCCAATGGCGTGGCGGTCTACAAAGCAGCCAGCGCGCTGCCGCCCAGCGCGGCCGCGCCCACGGTCAGCTTCAACGCCCCGGCCGCGGACAGCCAGGTCAACGGCCGCTTCGAGGTGGGCGTCGATCTCAGCACCAGCCAACTGGCCGAGGTGACCTTCGTGGTCAAGGTAGGCGCGGGCGATTGGGAGCTGGCAGGCGTGGACACCAACGCACCCTACCGCGTTTTCTACGACGCCAGCAGCCTGGAGCCGGGCACGGCGCTGACCTTCCGCGCCATTGCCAATGACCTGAACGAACACCTGAACGGCGCCAGCCTGAGCGTGACGGTGGCTGAGCCGCCCGCGCCGGCCGGGCCCAAGTACGCGCTGATCCACTACTTCCGCGAGGATGGCGACTACGGCGACCCGACCAGCAGCAACTACAACGACTTCTGGGGCCTGCACCTGTGGGGCGACGGTGTGGCCAGTGGGTCGCAGACGCAGTGGACGCAGCCGATGCCCTTCCTCGGCGAGGATGACTACGGCGTCTGGGCCTGGGTGGAGCTGGCCGACCGCAGCGCGCCGGTGAACTTCATTGTCCATCGCGGCGACGCCAAGGACCCGCCTGGCAGCCCGGACCGCAGCTTCATGGCCTCGGAAAGCCCGCAGATCTGGCTGCGCCAGGGCGATGGCGGGATCTACACCAGCCAGGCTGACGCGCAGGGCTACGTGACGATCCGCTACCACCGGCCCGATGGCGACTACGGCGACCCCACCAGCAGCAACTTCGCCGACTTCTGGGGGCTGCACCTGTGGACGCCGCTAGGCGACCTGACCGGCTGGACCACGCCCAAGCCCTTCGACGGCATCGACGAGTACGGCGCCTACTACATCATCCGCAAGGCCGACTATCCCGCCGTGCTGGACTTCTCGCTGCCCATCAACTTCATCGTACACCGCGGCAACGACAAGGACCCGGCC
Source organism: Anaerolinea sp. (assembly GCA_014879765.1). Lineage (GTDB taxonomy): Bacteria > Chloroflexota > Anaerolineae > JAAEKA01 > JAAEKA01 > JAAEKA01. The sequence goes on from JACSRL010000026.1 coordinate 1,554, forward strand.
GACGGCCCCGACCGCAGCTTCCAGCCGTCCCAGTTCGCAGCGATCTGGCTGCAGTCGGGCGACAGCGCGGTCTACACCCAGCAGGGCGCGGCCGATGGCTTTGCGCTGCTGCACTATCGCCGCCCGGCCGGCGACTACGGCGACTACACCAGCAGCAACTTCAACGACTTTTGGGGCATGCATGCCTGGGGCGACATCACCAACACTGTCTCCTGGGACAATCCGCTGCGCCCCGTCGCTTTCGACACCTTCGGCGCGGTTTTCAAGGTCAACCTGACCGCGAACGCACAACAGGTCAACTACATCTTCCACCGCGGCGACGAGAAGGATCCCGGCCCCGACCAGTTCCTGGTCCTTGCCGACAGCGGCTACGAGGTGTGGCAGTTGCAAGGCGCCGACCCTGAGAATCCCTACGTGCGGCCGGTACCCCTGGCCAGCGGCGGCAACGCGGGCAACATCGACGAGCAGCGCGCCTACTGGGTGCTGGACGACACCATCGCCTGGGAGGACGCGGAGAGCGCGGCCAACCGCTACCAACTGTGCTATGCGGCCGAGGGCGGCCTGCAGGCGACAGCCAGCGGCATCACCGGCGGCGACTGCATCGACCTGACGCGCGACCCGGCCGGCCTGCCGCAGGCGGTGCGCGAGAAGATGCCGCACATCGCCGGCCTGCCGGCGCTGAAGATCAGCGCGGCCGATCTGCCGCTGGCGTCGGAGCTGCTCAAGGGCCAGATCGCCCTGTCAGCCGTGGACGCGGGCGGCGCAGCCCAGGGCGCGACCGGCCTGCAGATCCAGGGGGTGCTGGACGATCTGTACACCTACGACGGAGCGCTGGGCGTCACCTGGGAAGGGGACGCGCCGACCATCCGCGTCTGGGCGCCGACGGCCAAGACCGTGAGCCTCCTCCTCTTCGCCGACAGCGACCCGGCCACGGCCGGCGCGACCATGCCCATGGCCTATGACGCGGCCAGCGGCGTGTGGAGCATCACCGGCCAGCCGGGCTGGGAGTGGCAGTACTACCTGTTCGATGTCGAGGTGTGGGTCAACTCAACCCATGCTGTGGAGCACAACCTGGTCACCGACCCCTACAGCCTCAGCCTGGCCATGAACAGCACGCGCAGCCAGATCGTCGATCTGGCCGATGCGGCGCTGAAGCCGGCCGGCTGGGACGCGACGGAGAAGCCCGCGCTGCCCGCGCCTGAGGACATCAGCGTCTACGAGCTGCACGTGCGCGACTTCAGCGTCGACGATCCCACGGTGCCGGAGGAGCTGAAGGGCACCTTCGCGGCCTTCACCCTGCCCGACAGCAACGGCGTGCGCCACCTGCGCGCCCTGCAAGAGGCTGGCCTGAGCCACCTGCACCTGCTGCCGACCATGGACATCGCCACCATCGACGAGAACAAGGCCGAGTGGCAGGCGCCCACCTTTGCCGAACTGAGCGTCTTCGGCCCGGCCTCGCAGGAGCAGCAGGCGCTGCTGGAGCAGACCATCGACCAGGACGCGTTCAACTGGGGCTATGACCCCTGGCACTATACCGTGCCTGAGGGCAGCTACAGCACCGATCCCGACGGCCCGCAGCGCATCGTGGAGTTCCGCGAGATGGTGCAGGCGCTGAACGCCATGGGGCTGCGCCTGGTGATCGACGTGGTCTACAACCACACCAACGCCAGCGGCCAGAGCGCCAGATCGGTGCTGGATCGCATCGTGCCCGGCTACTACCATCGTCTGAACGAGCGCGGCCAGGTGGAGACCAGCACCTGCTGCGAGAACACCGCCACCGAGTTCAACATGATGGAAAAGCTGATGATCGACTCGGTGCTGACCTGGGCGGTGGACTACAAGGTGGATGCCTTCCGCTTCGACCTGATGGGCCACCACATGAAGCGCAACATGCTCAAGCTACGCGCTGACCTGGACGGGCTGACCGTGGCCGACGACGGCGTGAACGGCGAGGAGATCTACGTCTACGGCGAGGGCTGGAATTTCGGCGAGGTGGCCGATAACGCCCGCGGCGTGAACGCCACGCAGTTCAACATGGCCGGCGCCGGCATCGGCACCTTCAGCGATCGGCTGCGGGACGCGGTGCGCGGCGGCGGCCCCTTCGACGGCGGTCAGGATCTGATCCGCCGCCAGGGCTGGGCCAGCGGCCTCTACTACGATCCCAACGCGCTGAACAGCGGCGCGCCGGCCGAGCTGCAGGAGCTGCTGCATCAGACCGACATCATCAAGCTGGGCATGGCCGGCAACCTGGCCGACTACCAGTTGGTGAACATGAACGGCGACCTGGTGACCGGCTCGCAGATCGACTACAACGGCCAGCCGGCCGGCTATACCCAGGACCCGCAGGAGCAGATCATCTATGTCAGCAAGCACGACAACCAGACCCTGTACGACATCAACGCCTACAAGATGCCGGTGAGCCGGAGCACGGCTGAGCGGGCGCGGGCGCAGATCGTCGGGCTGAGCACTGTGCTGCTGGGGCAGGGCGTGCCCTTCCTGCACGCCGGCGTGGACCTGCTGCGCTCCAAGTCAATGGATCGCGACAGCTACAACTCCGGCGACTGGTTCAACCGGCTGGACTGGACCTACCAGAACACCGCCTGGGGCTCCGGCCTGCCGCGCGCGGCCGTCAACCAGGACAACTGGCCGCTGATGCAGCCGCTGCTGGCCGATCCGGCGCTGGACCCCAGCGCGGCCGATATCGCACAGACCACGGCCATGCTGCAAGAGCTGCTGGCCATCCGCACCAGCTCACCCCTCTTCCGCTTGCAGACCGAGCAGGAGGTGATGGAGCGCCTGAGCTTCCTGAACAATGGCCCCGACCAACTGCCCGGCCTGATCGTGGCGGTGCTGTCGGACGAGCTGGAGCCGGATCTGGATCCTGACCGCGAGTGGATCGTGGCGCTGATCAACGCCAACGACGAGGCGCAGACCTTCAGCGACGCCTCGCTGGTGGGCCTGGAGCTGGCGCTGCACCCGGTGCAGGCCAACGGCGTCGATGCGGTGGTCAAGACCGCTTCCTTCGACCCGGCCAGTGGCGCGTTCACCGTGCCCGGCCGCACCGCAGCCGTCTTCACCGATCCGCAGGCGCTGGCCGGCGCGGTGACGCAGACCGCCAGCACCAATCCGGTGGTGCCCGGCACCTACGTCGACGTGGCCGTCAGCGTGACCAACCACACGCCCGACGCCATCGCCGACTTCCTGGCCCTGGCGCCCATCGATCCCGACACCGTGTACGTGGACGGCAGCGCGACCGGCGGCGCCATGCCGCTGACCGCAGCCCAGGTCGCGCAACTGACGGGCGGGGAAATCCCGCCCCTACTGGCGGCGGGTGGGGAAATCCTGCCCCTACTGGCGGCTGCCGTTGAGGGTCGCGCGCCGGAGGATGTGGTGGCGGTGGCCTGGATGGGCAGCCTGGCAGCTCAGGAGACCATCGACTTCGGCTTCCGCGTGCAGGTGATCAGCAGCAGCGGCGAGGTGCAGCATGATGTGGCGCTGTTCGACGGCGCGACCTTCCTGCTCAGCCTGCCCAGCGATGCGCTGGCCATCGTGGACAACAGCGGCTA